>CAXTTB010000015.1:0-10730 GCA_964246905.1 uncultured Acetobacteraceae bacterium
CCGGCAAGGGCGGGCACCGGATCGCCGGCGGCTTCCCCGAGCGCCGCGGTGGTGCGGGTGGTGCTGTGCGACATGTTAACGCTCCACCAAGGCGATCCGGGCGTTGTACCAGTTCATCAGGGCGCTGATGGACAGGCTGATGACGAGATAGACGGCCATGATCGCGGCGATGCCCTCGATGGCCTGGCCGGTCTGGTTCTGCGTCGTGTTGGCGATGGACACGACGTCCTGGTAGCCGATGGCGACGGCGAGCGAACTGTTCTTGGTCAGGTTCAGGTACTGGCTGGTCATCGGCGGGATGACGACGCGGAGCGCCTGGGGCAGCACGACCCGGCGCAGCACCGTGCCGCGGCGGAGGCCGATGGCGCCGCCGGCCTCCCACTGGCCGGCCGGCACGGCGAGGATGCCGGAGCGGACGATCTCCGCGATGTAGGAGGCGGTGTAGATCACGAGGCCGAGCGTCAGCGCGGCGTATTCCGGGCTGACGGTGGCGCCGCCGGTGAAGTTGAAGCCGCGCAGCGCCGGCATCTCCACCGTGAACGGGGCGCCGAGCGCGCCCCAGACCAGCAGCGGGAAGCCGATCAGCAGGCCGAGGGCGACCGGCCAGACCCGGGGCCGCACGCCGGTCGCTTCCTGCTGCCGGGTGGCGGTGCGCGACCAGGCGACCGTGCCGATCACGCCCAGGACAAAGGCGCCCAGCGCCCACCAGAACGGGCCTTCCCACGCGACCACGGGGATCTTGATGCCGCGGTTGGACAGGAACACGCCCGGCAGCGGGTGGAAGGAGTTGCGCGGCGCCGGCAGCCCTTGCAGCACCAGGTACCAGAACAGGAGCTGCAGCAGCACGGGCAGGTCGCGGATCACCTCGACATACACCGCGGCGAGGCGGGAGATCAGCCAGTTCTTCGACAGCCGGGCGATGCCCAGCAGCGTGCCCCAGATGGTGGCCAGCACCACGCCGACCACCGCGACCTTGAGCGTGTTGAGCAGGCCGATCAGCAGGGCGCGGCCGTAGGTGTCCACCGCCGGGTCGTATTCGATCAGCGATTCCCCGATGGGAATGCCGGCGGTGCGGCCCAGGAAGCCGAAGCCGGTGGCGATGTGCCGGGCGGCGAGGTTGCGGTTGGTGTTGCGGACCACGTACCAGGCAACCGCCACCACGGCGCCCAGGATCAGCACCTGCCAGACGATGTTGCGGAAGCGCGGGTCGGACCAGCTCAGGCTCAACGCCTTCCTGGGCGCGGCCCGCGCGGGCGACAGGCGGGGATCGACGACGGCGCCGGACATGGGCGGTTCCCTGAAGGTCAAGCCATGGGGGTGCGGCCAAGGCTCATGGTGCGGTTGCCATGCGACTGGCGCCACTGAGGCATGTCGCATCGGCATGGCGGCAATCTGCCCTGACAATCCCGGCGAGGGCAACGGGCATCATGAACCAATTTCGAGAAAAAGGGCCACCCCGGTACCAGGGTGGCCCAATTTCTGGGCAGGTCAGGCGTATGACTGGGCGATTCTTGGGACGGTTCAGCGGATCGGCGGCGGGTAGTGCAGGCCGCCCTTGTTCCACAGGTTGTTGATGCCGCGCGGGATGCCCAAGGGCGCCACGGTGCGGTCCCACATCTCGCCGTAGTTGCCGACGCCCTTGATGACGTTCACGGCCCAACGGTTATCGACGCCGAGCGCCTTGCCCATGTCGCCTTCCGTGCCGACGAGGCGGCGGATGTCGGGGTTGGTGGATTTCAGCATCTCGTCCACGTTCTTGCTGCTGACGCCGCTCTCCTCGGCCTGGATCATCGCGAACAGGGTCCAGCGCACCAGGTCGAAGAACTTGTCGTCGCCCTTGCGGACCATCATGCCGAGCGGCTCCTTGCTGATGATCTCGGGCAGCAGGACGTGCTCCTCCGCCTTGGGTCCCTGCTGGAAGCGGAAGGAGGCGAGGCCGGAGGCGTCCGTCGAGTAGCTGTCGCAGCGCCCGGCGAGGTAGGTGTTCTGGATCTCGGCCAGGTCCTGGATCAGCACGGGGGTGAACTTCAGCTTGTTGAGGCGGAAGTAGTCGGCGATGGCCAGCTCGGTGCTGGTGCCGGGCTGCACGCAGATGGTGGCGCCGTCCAGGTCCTTGACGGACTTCACGCCGGCGGCGGACTTCACCAGGAAGCCGGTGCCGTCGTAGAAGTTCACGCCGGCGAACAGCAGGCCGAGGTTGCCCTCGCGGCCGAGCGTCCAGGTGGTCGAGCGCACCAGCAGGTCAAGCTCGCCGGATTGCAGCGCGGTGAAGCGGTTGGTGGTGGTGGTCGGCACGAAGCGCACCTTGCTCGCGTCGCCCAGGATGGCGGCGGCGACGGCGCGGCAGGTGTCGGCGTCGATGCCCTGGATCACGCCCTTGCTGTCCGCCAGCGAGAACCCGGCGACGCCGGTGGACACGCCGCACACCAACTGGCCCCGCGACTTGATGGTGTCGATGGTCGCCGACCCGCTGCCCTGCGCCTGCGCCCGCGGCGACAGGGCCAACCCGGCGCCGAGCAGCAGGGCGCCCAACACGGCAATTCGCTTCATGCGATGGTACTCCAAAAGGTTCACTCCAAGGCGCCCATGCGGGGCGGGACCGTGCATGGCGATCAATTGGCCGCCGGTCAACACGGGCGGACCCGGCCGGTCCGCCCGCACCGAGGCGGCTCGGCAGGCTTTCGTGACTGACGCCACGGACGCCTGCTGAGCAGTCGTTGACGACGCATCATTCGACCTGCTGCGTGCAAGTACGCTCCGCAGGATGATGCTCAGTTGGCGGTGATCTGGCCGGCGCTGCTGACGTTGACGCGCTTGACGCTGCCGGCCTTGGTGCACTGGCCATACCAGGAGCCGTCCCCGCCCATGGTCAGCGCGGACAGGCTGTTGCAGCCGTAGTCGGTCAGCATGGAGCGGGCGGCCGGCTCGGTCAGGTGCGTGCCTTTCGTGGCGCTTGCGACGCCCTGGGCGTCCACCATGACGGGGGTGCGGGCGCCGGCCTTGGTGCACTCGGCGTGCCAGGTGCCGCCGGGGCCGGTGCCCATGGAGGAGATGTTGGAGCAGCCGAAGTCCGTCATCGCGTAGCGGGCGCGGCCCTCGGTCATGTGCTTGACGCCCGTGGTCTGGGACACGGTGCCGTCCTTGTCCATCTTGACGGTGATCGCGCTGCCGCCCTTGGTGCAGTTGCCGTGGTAGGCGCCGTCCGGCGCGATGTGGACGGAGTGGAGGTTGCTGCAGCCGAACTCCGTCATGGCGTAGCGCGCGTGGCTGGCGGTCAGGAGGCGGGGGCTGCCCATCTGGCTGCCTTGGTCGGTGTCGGTTTGGGCGAACGCGAGGCCCGGGGCTGCGGCCCCGAGCAGCAACATGGCGGCGAAAATCCTCATGACGATGCTCCTCCTTGAGTGCCCAGCGGTTATGCTACGGCTGCGGGGAAGCAATGCAGTCTAAGTAGGCCAAGTCAAGCAAATGTAAGACGTTTCCCGCGATGGTGGAGCCAAATTAATGAGGAAGGGCGTGGGGGCCTAAACCGCCGGTTGGGCCGCGCCTGGCAGGTGCGTTTCCTGGCGCGGCCCCGTTCGGCGGGCGGGCCTACCCGGCGGCGCCGGCGAACGGCAGGCCGGTCTCGATGGGCAGGCTCTCGTCACGGCTCCACTCGTTCCATGAGCCGAAGTACATCCGCACGTCACGCACCCCGGCCTCCCGCAGCGCCACCAGCGTGTTGGAGGCGCGGGCGCCCTTGAAGCAGTACAGGTACACCGGGGTGGACGGGGTGACGCCGACGGTGTGGGCCTCCGCCTTGATCTCGTCCGGCGACTTGAACATCGGGCCGGCGGCGGTGGGCTTCATCAGGCGATACCATTCCAGCCAGCGCGCGCCGGGGATGCGGCCCTTGCGCGGGCAGAAGTCCGGGCCGTAGGGGGAGGAGCTGGTGCCGATCCACTCGTCCACGTCGCGCACGTCGAGCTTGACGATGGCGTCGTCGCCGACCGCGGCCAGCATGGCGTCGCGGTCGATCATCATGCCGCTGCCGGCGTCGCTCAGCGGGAAGGTCTTGGGCGCCGGCTGGGCCGGGTCGGTGCTGACGGGCAGGCCGGCGGCCTTCCAGGCCTGCATCCCGCCGTGCAGGACCATGGCCCTCTCGTAGCCGAGCCAGCTCAGCAGGAAGTAGCCGCGGCAGGACTGGCCGAAGCCGGAACTCATGCTTTCCTCGTAGCATACCGCCGTTTCCGCGCCGGACAGCCCGGCGGCGCCGAAGGCGTCGGCGAACTTCTGCCGGAGCATCGCCATGCCCTCCGGCGTCGAGGTCGCGAGATAGGTGAAGATCTCGTGCACGTTCACCGCGCCCGGGATGTGCCCGGCGGCATAGGCGTCCGGCGAGCGCGTGTCGATCACCACGACATCCGGACCCGTCATCCCCTGCAGCTCGGCCGGGGTCAGCAGCACTTTGTCGGTCATGCGCGGTCTCCTGTGATGAGAGGGTTGTGACGTGAAGAGTCAGGGCAGGCGGGCGCGGAGGCCGTCCAAGGCCTCCGACAGGCGGAGCTGGCAGCTCAGGCGCGAGGTCGGCGACAGGTCGAACACGGTGTCGAGCATCGCCTCCTCCTCGTCCGACACGGGAGGCAGGCGGGCGCTCCAGGCGGAGTCCACGACCACATGGCAGGTGGCGCAGGCGAGCGAGCCGTTGCACTCGCCCAGCACCGGCAGCCCGGCGGCGCGGGCGAGCTGCATGACGCTGTCGCCGGGCTGGCCATGCAGCACGGTCTCCCCGCCGGGTCCGTCGATGACGGCGTGCGGCATCAGTGCGGCTTCCCCAAAACGTTCTTGGGCGCCAGGCGAAGCTCGGGGCGGCTCAGCTCCTGGCGCAGGTGGCGGATGGAAGGGGTGATGATCGCGACGAAATGGCCCTCGCGGATGCGGCGGTTGATTGGCGAACCTTCGAGGTAGCCGCGGGCGCCGGCGTGCATCAGCGCGGCCTGCCCGGCTTCCAGCGTCAATTCGCTGACTTGGAGGCGGGCGGCGAGCACGGCGCGCAGGTACTCCGGCGCCTGTTCCAGCGGCGTCGCGGCGAGGCTGGCGATCTCCTGGCGCAAGGCCGCCAGGTCGGCCGCGAAGTCGTCGGCGCGGCGGGGCAGGTGCTGGTTGGTGTGGCCGTGGGTCACGTCGGCCTCCCGCATCAGGGCGATGCAGGCCTCCGTCACGCCGATGCCCATGCCGGTCTGCAGCAGGATGAAGCCGGCCTTGATGCGGCGGATCATGTCGCCCAGCGGGTCGGCCAGCAGCATCGCGTCGGCGATGAAGGCGCGGCGGAACAGCACGCTGCAGGTGCCGGTGCCCTCCAGCGCCACGAAGTGCGCGTTCTGCTTGAGATCGACGCCGGGCTGGCCGCAGCGGATCATCGCCATGACGCGGTGGTCCGGCCGGTCCGCGTCCACGAACACGGTGCCGAACAGGTGGCCCGGGCCGAGGTTGCTGACCCAGGGGAGCACGCCGGAGACCTCGTATCCGCCGGGCACGCGCTTGCCGCGCAGCTTGAACGTCTCGATGCCCGACAGCGACTTCATCGGGTTGGACAGGCCGGTGCCGCCCATGGCGGCGCCTTGGGCCAGGCCGGGCTGCAAGGCGTCGCGAAGTGCTGCGTTGTCCGACTGCTCCAGGTACCAGCCGGCGGCGTCCTGGCACCAGGTGCAGAAGGCGGTGGACATGCAGGTCTCGCCCACCGCGGCCATGGCGTCGATGGCGGCGGCGATGCTCGGACGGGCGGCGTGGGCGGCGAGGTGATGGGCGAACAGCCCGGCGGCGCCCAGGGCGCGCATCGCGCTCTCGGGATACAGGCCGTCATGGTCGATCTGCCTCACCAGCGGCGCCAGCTCCGTGTCGATGACGGCGCGCAGCGCGGCGTCGGGCGGGAGCGCCGTGGATGGGAGCGCTGCTTGGGCGCCGGCGCGGATTGCGGTTTCGCTCATGGCAACGCTCCCTGTTTCAGCGCGTCAGACGGACGCGACGTCGAGGCCGACCGGCTTGGTGAAGGTGTTGGCGACCGGGGACCACTTGGTGGCGTGGGCGATCAGGCCGTCGAGTTCGTCTTGCGGCGCGTCGGCCTCCAGGTGGACCTTGGCGCGCACCGCATCGAAGCCGACCGGCTTCGGCGAGGTGTCGCCGGTGCCCCAGACGGCGGTGATGTTGATGTCGGCCTCAAGCTCGATCTCCAGCTTGCGCACGGTGATGCCGCGGGCCACCGCGTTGGCGTGGATGCCGACGGCCAGGCAGGAGCCGAGGGCGGCCAGCGACGCCTCCGACGGGTTCGGCGCGGTGTCGTCGCCGAGCAGGCCCGGCGGCTCGTCCACGATGTAGGGCGGCAGGTCGCGGATCATGTTGAGATGGCGGAACCGGCCTTCGGCGACCGTGCGGCACTTGAGGGTCTTGATGGCGGTGGGATCGGCGCGGCCCTTGGCGATCAGGGTGTCCAAGCCACCCTTGTCGATGGGCGCGAGGCAGCCGGTCATGGCGGTGGGAGGCACGGCGGGGACCTTCGTGGTGGCACTCATCCCTGGAACTCCTTTATTGTTGACCAGGACAGACTGGTCAGTCTTTGGCTATCACCACGCAGGATGCGTGCCAAGAACGGGCCAGGCGCACGCCGAGCGCGGCGGGGACCGGCACGGGCCTTGCGCTGACGGTCTATAAGGGCTTTCAGAGTTGCGGCACCCAGGCGCAATGGTCGATATCAGGGCACCGGGTGCACGGCGAACAGGCGATTGAGGGATAGGCGATGGGAGACGGGGTCACTGCCACCGAGGGACGCGCGGGCACGGCGCCCAGTCCGCGCCGGGCGCCGCCGCATGAGCGGATCGTCGAGGTGGCGCGCGACCTGTTCTGTCGCGACGGCATCCATGCGACGGGGATCGACCGTATCCTGACCGAGGCCGGGGCGTCGAAGATGACGCTGTATGGCCGGTTCGGCTCGAAGGATGCGCTGGTCCGGGAAGTGCTGGCGCGGGAGGGCGCCGCGTGGCGGGAGACGTTCTTCGCGCTGGTGGAGGAGGCTGGTTCCGATCCGGCCGACCGGCTCCGGGCGACGATCCCGGCGTTGCGGACGTGGTTCGAGGGCGCGCGGTTCTACGGCTGCCCGTTCATGAACGCGGCGGCGGAGCACACCAAGGGCAGCGGCGGCGGCGAGCCTTGGCTGCGGGAGATGACGGCGCGGCACCATGCCGCGATCATCGTCTTCCTGGCCGGGCTGGCGGAGGCGGCCGGGTATGCCGAGCCGCGGATGATGGCCCGGCAGGTCCTGCTGGTGCTGGACGGCGCCATCGCCGCCCTGATGGTGAGCGGCGACGAGAGCGTGCTGGACGTGGCGGCGCGCAACCTGCGGGCGGTGCTGCTGACGGGCTGAGACCGATCAGGCACGGCGCAGCAGGAACAGCGCCTGCTCGCCGAAGATGTTGGCGAGGCCGGGGAAGCGGCGCCAGGGCGCCTGCCGGCCCTCGTTGTCCACGGCGAGCCATCGCTCGACGGCGTAGCCTTCCTGGGCGCAGAGCGTGAAGAAGTCGTGGATGGTGCAGGGATGGATGTTCGGCGTCTCGTACCAGGCGCGGTCCCAGGTCGGCGTCATCGGCATCCGGCCGAACCACACGAGCTGCCAGCGCACCTGCCAGTGGCCGAAGTTCGGGAAGCTGACCAGCGCGCGGGTGCTGATGCGGAGCATCTGGCGCAGGACCTCCTGCGGGCGCTCCACCGCCTGCAGCGTGCGGGACAGCACGACGTAGTCGAACAGCCCGTCGGGGTAGTGGGCGAGGTCGGTGTCGGCGTCGCCGTGCATCACCGGCAGGCCGTGCGCCACGGCGCGGGTGACTTCGGCCATGTCGATCTCGATGCCGCGGGCGTCGCAGCCGCGGGTGCGGAACAGGTACTCGATCAGCGTGCCGTCGCCGCTGCCGATGTCGAGCACGCGGGAGCCTGGCTCGATCATCTCCGACATCAGCCGCAGGTCGAACCGCATCTTGGGCCGGCCGGCGGGAGGCGGATGGGGACTCACAGCTTGGCGTGCTCGGCGCAGCCGGACAGGAAGCCGGAGAGGGTGCGGTGGAAGTCCGGCTCGTCCAGCAGGAAGGCGTCGTGGCCCTTGTCGCTGGCGATCTCGACGAAGCTGACGTTGGCGCCGGCGCGGTTCAATGCGCGGGCGACGGCGCGGGACTGCGCGGTGGGGAACAGCCAGTCGCTGTCGAAGCTGACGATGCAGAACCGGGTGGCGGTGCCGCGGAACGCCCGGGCGAGGTCGCCGTCATGGTCGGCCGCGAGGTCGAAGTAGTCCATCGCCCGGGTAATGGTCAGGTAGCTGTTGGCGTCGAAGCGGTTGACGAAGGTGCTGCCCTGGTGACGCAGGTAGCTCTCGACCTGGAACATGTCGCCGAACAGCGTGGACGCGCCGGCGATGGGCGTCTGCAGGCGACGGCCGAACTTGCGGGTCAGCGCCTGCTCGCTGAGGTAGGTGATGTGCGCGGCCATGCGCGCGACCGCGAGGCCGCGGGCGGGGATCGCGCCATGACGCCAGTACTCGCCGCCCGCCCAATCGGGATCAGCGAAGATGGCCTGGCGCCCGACCTCGTGGAAGGCGATGTTCTGCGCCGAGTGGAAGGCGGCGGTGGCGACCGGGACGGCGGCGAACACCTGGTCGGGGAAGGTCGCGGCCCATTCCAGCACCTGCATCCCGCCCATCGACCCGCCCACCGCCGCGAACAGCCGGTCGATGCCGAGGCGGCCGATCAGCAGGCGCTGCGCGCGGACCATGTCCCGGATGGTGATGGGTGGGAAGTCCGTGCCCCAAGGAGGCGCATCGTCCGGCGCGTCCGGCCTGTCGTCGCGCGGGCTGCGCGGCCCGGTGCTGCCCATGCAGCCGCCCAGCACGTTGGTGCAGATGACGAAGAAGCGGTCGGTGTCGATGGGGCGGCCCGGCCCCACCACCTGGCTCCACCAGCCGGGCTTGCCGGTGCCGGGGTGCGGCTCCGCCAGGTATTGGTCGCCGGTCAGCGCGTGGCAGACGAGGACCGCATTGGATCGGTCGGCGTTCAGCGTGCCGTAGGTGCGGTAGGCGACGGTGACGGACGGCAGCGCGGCGCCGCAGTCCAGCATGAAGCGGCCGTCAAAGGTCGCGGATTGATGGGTGTCGCGGGACGGGAAGTCCAGATGATCCATGATCGGGGCTGCATAAGCCGCATAGTCCTGCTGGGCAACACCGGCAGTTGTCCCATCTGCGTGCTTGCGCGGCGTGGCCTTGCCAGGGACGGCTTGCAGGATGTAACGCTTCCGCTATTTGTTCTTCTCATCCCGGAAAGATCAGCGACTGCGATGTCCAGTCCGTCCCCAACGCAGCCGGCCGCGCCGGCCAAGGTGCCCGACCTCGCGTCGCTGCGGGCCGAGCTGGACCGGCTGGACGACATGCTGCACGACACGCTGATGCGCCGGGCGGAGGTGGTGAAGCAGGTGGCGGCGCTCCGGGTGAAAGGCCCGGTGCCGCTGCGGCCGGGGCGGGAGGCCGCCATCATCCGGCGCCTGCTGGCCCGGCATCGCGGCGGGCTGCCGGCGTTCGGCGTCGTGCGGATCTGGCGCGAGCTGCTCGGCACCACGACAGCGCAGCAGCAGCCCTTGGTGGTCAGCGTGTGCGAGGCCGGGGGCGACCCGGCCTATCTCGCGCTGGCGCGGGAGCATTTCGGCGCGCTGACCCCGATGCGCCCGCATCGCGGCCCGACCGAGGCGCTGGACGATATGCGGGCCGGGCGCGCGACCGTCGCCGTGCTGCCGATGCCGGTGGAGGATGAGGCGGCATCCGGCGCGTGGTGGACCGCGTTGCTGCGCCCCGGCGATACGCAGGCGCATGTCGTCGCCCGCCTGCCGTTCTGGTCGCCGCGTCCGGAGGGGACGCCCACCGTGCAAGGGCTGGTGCTCAGCGCCGCGGCGCCGGACCCGAGCGGGCAGGACTGCTCGCTGCTCGGTTTGGAATTGGCGGACGCCGACCGCGTGCGGTTGATCGGCGCTTTGACGGCCGCGGGGTTCCGCGTGGGGCCGGTGATCCTGCGGCAGGATGCTGACGCCTCGGCCGGTTGCGCGTTGGCGGAGGTTGATGGGTTCGTTGGCGATGACGACCCGCGGCTGGCGGCGCTGCGGGAGGCGGGGTGCTTGCCCCGGGTGCTGGGCGCCTATGCCGTGCCGGTGGGAGGAGACGCTTGATGGGTCCGCAGCCGCGTGAGGGCATTCTCGGCATCGCGCCGTATGTTGGCGGGGAGGGCAAGGCGGCCGGGGCGAACCGGACGACCAACCTCTCGTTCAATGAGGGCGCGTTCGGCGTGCCCCCCGGCGCCCGCGCGGCCTATGCCGCGTTGGCAGGGGAGCTGCACCGCTATCCCGACGGCGGCGCGCTGGAGCTGCGCCGCGCCATCGGCGGGCGGTTCGGGCTTGATCCGGCGCAGATCGTCTGCGGCGCCGGGTCGGATGACCTGATCTATCAGCTCTGCCTGGCATATGGCGGTCCGGGCACCGAGCTGATCATGAGCCGCCACGGGTTCAGCGTCTATGAGATCGCCGGGACCTATGCGGGCTGCCGGGTCATCAAGGCGCCGGAGCGGCAGTTGACGGCCGACGTGGACGCGATGCTGGCGGCGGTGTCGGCGGCCACGCGGCTGGTGTTCCTGGCCAACCCGAACAACCCGACCGGCAGCCTGCTGCCGCAGGCGGAG
>CAXTTB010000015.1:10740-18084 GCA_964246905.1 uncultured Acetobacteraceae bacterium
CCCGCGGGGGGTGTCCTCGCCCCCCCCAACCACCCCCCCGGCCCGGCGGCGGCGCCCGGGGGCGGGCGGGCGGCTGCGGGCCGGGCTGCCGCCCGACGTGCTGCTGGTGCTGGACGCCGCCTATGCCGAATACGTGGACCGGCCCGATTTCGACGCGGGCGCGCGCTTGGTGGATGCGGGCGGCAACACGGTGATGACGCGCACCTTCAGCAAGATCTTCGGCCTGGGCGGGTTGCGCCTGGGCTGGTGCTACGCGCCGCCTGGGATCGTCGATGTGCTGAACCGGGTCCGCAGCCCGTTCAACGTGAGCGTGGCGGCGCAGGCGGCGGGGGTCGCGGCGCTGGCCGAACCTGGCTGGGTCGAGGTGGGCCGTGCCCACAACGCGCGCTACCGTGCCTGGCTCACGGTGGAGCTGGAGCGTGCGGGCGTCCGGGTGTGGCCGCGCGAGGGGAACTTAGTCCTGGCCGCCTTCGGGACGCCCGCGACCGCCGGCGCCGCCGATGCCGCGTTGAAGGCGCGCGGGGTGATCGTGCGGACGATGGCGGGCTACGGCCTGCCGCATTGCCTGCGGATCACAATCGGTACTGCCGAGGAGTGCGCCACGGTGGCCGAGATCCTGTCGGCGTTCATGGCGACGCGGACCGCGCATGTCTGAGCATGGGGCGGCGCGTCAGGCTCCGGTCTTCCGGCGTCTGACGCTGATCGGTGCCGGCCTGATCGGCAGCTCCGTCGCGCGGGTGGCGCGGGAGCGGCGGGACTTGGCGGCGGAGGTGGTCGTGACGGACGGCAGCGCCGGGGTGCTGGAGCGGGTCGCGGCATTGGGCTTTGCCGACCGGATCGAAGCCGATGCGGCGCAGGCGGTCGTTGGGGCCGATTGCGTGATGCTGTGCGCGCCGGTTGGTGCCTATGCGGCGATCACCGCTGCCGTCGCGCCGCACCTGGCGCCGGGCGCCATCGTCACGGACGTGGGAAGCACCAAGGTGTCGGTGATCCGCGACGTGGGGCCGCTGCTGCCGCCGGGCGTGGAGTTCGTGCCGGCGCACCCGATGGCGGGGACCGAGTTCTCGGGGCCGGACGCCGGGTTCACGACGCTGTTCGAGGGGCGCTGGGTGCTGATCACGCCCGTGCCCGGCACCACGCCCGAAGCCGTGGAGCGCATCGCCGAGCTGTGGCGGCGATGCGGCTCGATGCTCGAGCCGCTGGCGCCCCGGCCCCCCGCCCGGGGGGGGGCCATCGTAAGCCACCTGCCCCACCTCATTGCCTTCACCATCTGCAGCACCGCCGACGACCTGGCGACCGAGGGGGAAAGCGTCGCGGCCAGCCGGTCGGAGGTGTTGAAGTTCGCGGCGTCCGGTTTCCGTGACTTCACCCGCATCGCGTCGAGCGACCCGGTGATGTGGCGTGACGTGTTCCTGAACAACCGGGAGGCGCTGCTGGAAATGTTGGCGCGCTTCACCGAGGACACGCAGGCGATGGCCCGGGCCATCCGGTGGAGTGACGCGGCCTATATCGAGGACCGGATCGGCCGCGGGCGTCGCATCCGCCGCGGGCTGATCGAGGCCAAGCAGGCTTGACGGCTTCGGGCGAGGCGGGTGCAGCCGCCGCGGGGTTCGCTTCGCTTTGGGATTGGCGGCGTCGGGTCGCCGGGCTTTATGCGGATATCCGAGCCGAGCAAGACCGAAAGCGCGCTTGGCTGCATTGGCGGACCGTGCGCGATGCGATGTTCCGGGATCACTTGCAAAGTCCGATTGAGCTGGGATGCGGGTTTCAGGGTTTGAGCGTGTTTCCGTATGACCCCACGCTGGTGTTTCACGTGAAACATCGGTCGATTACCGATGCGCCCATCGAGACGTTCGAAGCTGGTGCCGATGGACCAATCAACATGCAGCCCTTCGCGCGAAGCGAGGGCCTGCAGGCCAAGCTGGGCGGCGAACTCACTTTCTATTGGCTGCTGGGCTACGGCGGCGGCGTGTTCCTGCCCTTCGCGGACGCCACCAGCGGAAGGGAGACCTACGGCGCCGGACGCTACCTGCTCGACACCATCAAGGGAGCCGATCTGGGCAGCACGCCTGAAGGGCTGACGATCCTGGACTTCAACTTCGCCTACTACCCGTCCTGCGCCTACTCGCCGCGCTACGTCTGCCCGCTGGCGCCGCCAGCAAACCGGCTGCCGATGCCCGTCAGGGCCGGAGAACGCGCTCCGGCATAGGGCGCGTGCGCCGCAGGAAACGCCCGGTCAGCAGCACCGCCACGGCAATCAGGCCCGCGGCCAGGCCCCACCAAGCCCCCTCCACGCCCCAGCCGACGTGCATCGTCAGGACCCAGGCCGCGGGAAAGCCGACGCCCCAATAGGCTGCGGCGGCCAGGATGAACGGCACGCGCGTGTCCCCCATCCCGCGCAGCGCACCACCGGCGACGCACTGCACGCCGTCTGCCACCTGGAACACGACCACGACGCCCAGCAACGCGGTCGCGATGGCAAACGCCTCGGCGCTGCCCGGCGACGCCGGGTCGAGATACACGCCGACCACGGCGCCGGGCGCCGCAAGCAGCAGCAGTGCCGTAGCCACCTCGAACGCGGCGCCCAGGCCGATGGCGACCAGCCCGGCCCGGCGTGCGCCCGGCCTGTCGCCCGCGCCGATGCAATGGCCGACCCGGACGTTGGCCGCCTGCGCAATGGCGAGCGGCACCATGAAGGCAACGGACAAGATGTTCAGGGCGACCTGCTGCGCCGCCAGCGGTACCGGCCCTAGCCGCCCAATCAGCAAAGCGACGCCAAGGAACAGCCCGGCCTCGACGGCAAACGTCGCGCTGACCGGGAGGCCAAGCCGCAGCATGGCGCCAAGCCGGTCGAACCGCGGACGCCGCCACCCCACGAAACGCCGCAGCCCCGGACGGCTGTGCAGCAACGACAGCAAGGCGACCGCCCCCGCCGTCAGCGACAGCACCGTAGCCATTGCCGGTCCACGCAAACCCAAGGCCGGCAGGCCCCAGGCTCCATGGACAAACCCGTAACAGAGCGCGCCGTTGCCGGCGGCGGAGGCAAGGGACACTCCTAACACCATGCCGCCCCGGTCGATGGCCGGCAGAAAGGCACGCATCAGGCCCGTGCCCAGCAACGTGCCGGGCGTCGCCCAGCGGAGAGTGCCCACGAAGCGGCCAGCCTCGTGCGCCAGCGCCGGCGGCTGCCCAGCCGCCAGCAGCAACGGCTCGGCCGCGCTGAACAATGCGAAGCTTGGCACGACAAGCAGCAACGCCAAGAGCACGCCGGTCCAGTACAGGCCGGGCACCTGCGCGTCCTGCCCGGCGCCGCGCGCTTGGGCCACCAGGACGGCCAACGCCGTCATCACGCCCTGCATCACGACGCAGACGGTGATGAACAGGCTCTCCCCCAGGCCACCCGCCGCCAGAGCGTCGCCGCCCAGGCTGCCCAGCATTACGGTGTCGGTGATGCCCATGGCCATCTGCGCCAACTGCGCGACGGCCAATGGGCTGGCCAGGCGCATCGTCTCCAATGCGTGATGGGCAATGCTGCCGGCGCGTGTGCGCGGCAGGAGGCCGGTGCCGTCCAAAACGAGAATCCTTTATAGGTTAGTCAAGCGCAAGTCGCAGCGGGACTTCACGCGAACGCCGCTCCGATCTTACCAGAACAGCGTGCCCGGCCCACCCTTGAACGGCCCGACCAGCTCCGACGTGATCCAGCCGCCGTAGAAGCCGCCTTCCTGCGGCGTCACCCGCTCGTCATCGACGAAGCAGGCGTCCATGGCGCCGGCATACACGGCCACATGGCCACGGATTGGCAGGAACGCCGGCGAAGGGTCCGGGTAGCCCCAGGCAGCGTCCGCGGCGACCCGCCCGCCTGCCGTGATGCTGTAGTAGCGCGCGGTCCCCTTCCACTCGCAGAAGCTGGTCCGGGCCATCTCCGTCAGCACCCCCGGAGTGAACGCGCCCGTCGGCATGTAGAAGCCTGGAGGATGAAAGGTTTCCAGCACGCGCCACGCCGCGTCGGTGTCAAGGATAGTCTGCCCGGCGAACACGATCCGCACCCGGCGGCGCGCTGGCTCCAGCCGCGGCGGGCGTGGATAATCGGCGACGATCTCCTGGGCGTGCTGCACCGTCTGTCTCTCGCTCGTTGGACACGGGATATCGCGTCGAGGTCAGCCCTTGCTAAGGGCGGCAGCAGCAAATCAGGCGGGATGGCCAGCGCCGAACGACAACCCGGTGCCTGCGTCGGACAAGCCGGCCCCGCTGCGAAGCAAAGGCAGTCCGGGAAGTAATGCCAGCGGCCTCTTGCACTGACCCCTTTTCGTCATTGCGAGGAGCACAGCGACGCGGCAGTCCAGGGCCGCCAGCAGGGTCCTTGCAGTCCTGGATCGCCGCGCCGCAAAGGCGGCTCGCAATGACGGGGAACAGTCAGGGCAAAAGGCCGTTGGCATAAACACGACTGAGGCCGGGTCGCACCGGCGTTTCAACTGGGCTACGATCCCGCCGGGCCGCTTGGCCGGCCGGATCAGGAAGGATATGCGATGTCAGTGAATGTGCTCTACAAAACCTCCGCCACGGCGACCGGCGGGCGTGACGGCGCCGCGAAGACCGAGGACGGCTCGCTTGAGGTAAAGCTGTCCACGCCGAAGGAACTCGGAGGTGGCGGCGGCCCGGGCAACAACCCGGAGCAGTTGTTCGCCGCCGGCTACAGCGCCTGCTTCCTGGGCGCCATGAAGTTCGTGGCGTCGCAGGGTGGCCCGAAGGTGCCGGCCGACACGACGGTGAACGCCACGGTCGGCATGGGGCCGCGCTCCGAGGGCGGCTTCGGCATCGACGTCGAGCTTGCCGTGTCGCTGCCGGGCCTGGACCGGGCGGAGGCGGAGGCGCTGGTGGACAAGGCGCACCAGGTCTGCCCGTATTCCAACGCCACCCGAAACAACGTCCCGGTACGCCTCAAGGTCGTCTGAGCCTCGTGCGGGCGCCCTATTCAAAGGGCGCCCGCTCTTTTTTTGAATTGTGCCGCTCGAAATACCCGATAGGCTTCAACAAAGAAGCAAGACGGGTGATCCATGGTCAGCTATGCGTTCATCGGCCCGGTCTGGCGTCCTGGCCCGATCACCTGGAGCTTCGCCGACTTCACCTACCCGGCGGACCAGGCGCAGTATCCCGTCAGCGACCCGCTGTCCCTGGTCGCCTCTGCCCAGGCCACGGCGGCGCAGGCCATCCAGCAATGGGCGAACGTCTCGGGCCTCGTCTTCCAGCAGGTCCCCGACACCCCGGACCCGAACGCCGCCGCCGGCATCCGGATCGGCTTCGGGAAGCTCGACACCGCGACGACGCAAGTTATCGGCCAGACCAGGTTCTACTTCGGACAGTATGCCCGCCCCGATACGCTGATCCGGCTGGAGGACCCGACCGAAACGCCGCTGATCCCGGTCGGCGGCCAACTGGTCTATGGCGGCGCCGGCGGGGTAACGTTCTACAAGGTCGTGCTGCATGAGTTCGGCCACGCCTTGGGGCTTGACCACTCGTCCAGCCCGTTCGACGCCATGTATCCCGTCGCGACCGCGCAGAACCAAGCCCTGAGCGCGTCCGACATCGCCGGCATCCGGGCGCTCTACCCGCTGCCGAGCGTCCAGTTGCACGGGCTGCACACCGACTACGTGATCACCCAGGTCTCGGGCGGCCAGGCCTACATCCAGGACACGAGGCCCGGCCGCGACGGCGTGCAGACCCTGGCCAAGCTCAACCGCATCGACTTCGCCGACGGCAGCGGCCTGTTCGACCCCACCGGCACGGCGGAGGACGTGACGCGCCTCTACCGGGCCGCGTTCAACCGCGCCCCGGACATGGCGGGCCTCGACGCCAACACGGCGCTGGTGTCTAGCGGCACCATCAGCCTTGCCACCCTGGCGGCAGGCTTCGCGGCGTCGCCGGAGTTCAACGCGCTCTACGGCCAGACCGACGCCAACGGCTTTGCCCAGCAACTCTACGTGAACGTCCTGCACCGCGCGCCCGACGCCGCGGGCCGGCAGCTTTGGGTCAACAACATCAACGCGACCTCCCGCGGCGACGCCCTGCTCGCGTTCTCCAACAGCCAGGAGAACCACCGCCAGACCCTGCCCATCGCTGGCAGCCAAGCCGACGCGGAGGCGACGCGCCTGTATCAGGCCGCGTTCAACCGCGGCCCGGACGGCGCCGGGCTGGCCTTCTGGTCAGACCAGCTCGGCCAAGGCGTCCCGGTGGCCCAGGTGGCGCAGGGTTTCGTCGGGTCGCGCGAGTTCGCCGCCGCCTATGGCGCCCTCGACGCCAGCGGCTTCGTGTCCCAACTCTACGCCAACGTCCTGCACCGCGCGCCCGACGCGGCGGGACAGCAAAGCTGGGTCAGCGCCCTGGCAGGCGGCAGCAGCCGCGCCCAGGTGCTGGCCGGTTTCGCCGACAGCAACGAGAACCGGGTCGCCACCGCGGGCGCGACCCATGACGCCTGGGTTTACGTCGGGTGATCAGACCGTCAATGTCCCGGCGCGCGCCTGGTCATACCGGGCGGCGATGGCCTCCCAGTTCACCACGTTCCACCACGCCGCCAGGTAGTCCGCCCGGCGGTTCCTGTATGTCAGGTAGTAGGCGTGCTCCCACACGTCGTTGCCGAACAGCACCCGGCTCCCCTCCATCAGCGGCGTGTCCTGGTTGGGGCGTGCGGCCATGGCCAGCTTGCCCGCCGGGCTGACCGTCACGAACACCCAGCCCGAGCCGAACTGCGCGACGCCCTTGCTGCTGAACGCCGCTCGCATCGCCGCCATGCCGCCCAGGTCGCGGTTCACCGCCGCCAGCAAGGCCCCGGTCGGCTCGCCGCCATGGCCGCCCATGACCTGCCAGTACATGCTGTGGTTGGCATGGCCGCCGCCGTTGTTGCGGACCGCCGCGCGCACCGGCGCCGGCAGGTCGCCCAGACGCGCCAGCAGCTCCGGCAGCGGCGTGTTGCCCAGCGCCGGGTTGTCCTTCACCGCGCCGTTCAGCGCCGCCACATACGCGGCGTGGTGCTTGTCGTGGTGCAGCCGCATCGTCTCGGCGTCGATGTGCGGCTCGTTGGCCTCCGGCGCGTAGGGCAGCGGCGGCAGCGTGAACGGACCCGGCTTGGCATTGGGCGCGGTCTGGGCAAAGGCGCCCGGGGCCGCCAGCGCGGCGATGCCGGCGGCGCCAAGAACGGTGCGGCGTGTGGAGGTCATCGGGCTTCTTCCGTTTCGGAGATCTCGCGTGCGGGCGCGGGGAACGCCGCCGCCATCAGCGCGATGGTATAGGGGTCGCGCGGGCTGGCGAACAGCGCATCCGCGGTACCTTCCTCCACCACCCGCCCGGCGC
>CAXTTB010000016.1:0-18083 GCA_964246905.1 uncultured Acetobacteraceae bacterium
GGCGGCAGGTGGTGCGGGGCGGGGCTTGACGCCGGGCTTGTGCCGCAACCTTGCTGCTCCGCCGCCGTTGCCATTTGGTCAACCGATGGGAGCTTGTCATGCGCCATACAGCCTCGCTGCTTGCCGTGAGCCTCCTCGCCGTTCCCGCCGCGGCGTTCGCCCAGGCCGGCGTCACGCAATCGCGGGACGGTTTGGGCAATGGCGGCCATGGGCAACCCGCGCAGTCTGCTCCACGGAGTTCGCCAGCCGGCTCGGAGAACGCGACGACCGGGCCGCAGAGCCGTCCGGCCTATCCCAGCGGATCGACGACGCCCAATCCAGGCGCCGCCTTCGTGCGGAACCAACCGAAGCCTGCCACCGGGGCGATTGCCAACCCGCCGGGCAACCTGGCGACGACCAGCGTCAAAGGGGGGCAGTCGGTGACGCGGCCTGGCGGGCCGGCCGACCAGGAGCGCGCCGGGGTTGCGCCGCCGAAGTGACGTCGGCTGGCGACGGCGATGTCTGAGGGAAGCGGGAGCGTCAAGGCGGGCGCCGGCGTGAAAGGCGCGGTCGCGACGCTCATGCGCGATGGCGTCACCGGCCTCAAGGGCGCTTTCCCGCGTGCCTGGGCCGAGCAGATGCGCGAGGACATGATGACCGCCTTCTGGGCCGCCATCCAGCGCCCCGGCGGCGCGGTCGGCCGCGGACCGCGGCGCTGGTATGTCGAAATCCATCCGCAGGAACTGGCGGGCTTCGTCGATCTCGTGACCCATCCCTGGGTCATGGGGATGTGCGAGGCCGTGCTCGGGCCGCAGTACGAGATCGTCGAGGTCGGCTTCGACACGCCGTTCCAGGGCGCCCGGAACCAGCCCTGGCACCGCGACTTCCCCTCGCCGCCGGACAGCTACGAGGGCCGGCGCATCACCTCGCTGGCCTTCAACCTCACCGGCGTCGATGTCACGCCCGACATGGGGCCGTTCGAGGTCGCGCCCGGCACCCAATGGGAGGACGGGCGGACGTGGAAGCACGGGATGTTCCCCGACCCAAGTGAGTGGCCGCGGTATGCGGCGCTCGGGGTGAGGAAGTATCCGGAGATGGGCGACATCTCATGCCGCTCCGCGCTCACCCTGCATCGCGGCACGGCGCATCCGTCGCCGGTGGCGCGGCCGGTGCTGGTGCTGGGCGTCGATGCGCCGGGCGCGGGCCATGCGGCGCTGCATGACATGATGGTGACGCGGGACTACTACGACGGTTTGCCGTCCGTGGTCCGGGAGCATCTGGTTTGCCGGGTGGTGGAGACGCTGGTGCCGGTGGCGCAGAAGCATGACATCGAGGGATTGGTGATGGGGGTGGAGTGAGCCGTACGCTTCAGCTTGAACGGTGCTGCAGGTCTGTCGCATCCGACCTTGAGCGGATGGATCTCGGCATGGGAAGGCGGCCTGACGAGGTTCGTGGTCCGTGTAGGGATGATTGCTTTCTGATTTTCAGGCGACAATGGCGAGCCACGGCCACCGTGCCTGGTAATCCCTGGCTTTCTCAAGGAAGCGGTCCGCTCGGGAGTTCGCGGGGTTTGGCCGCAGAATGCCCCGTTCCAGGTCCTGGAGGCCGTTCGGCGCATACAGTGCGCCGCTGGCCACCTCGATGCCGACGCAGGTGCAAGAGATCAGGAAGCGGTCGATCCCGTCCCGGGTGGAGGTGAGCCGGGGATAGCCGGCTCCGAAGCGCTTCTCGTACCAGAGATGGACACGGGCCTGGTTTCGCGTTTCCACGCTGATCCCGAGATCGCCGGCGAGGGCATTCACGCGCCGGATCACCGCGTCTTCCGCATCCCAGGACAGGTTGCGGTCGTCGAAATAGAAGACGTCGTAGTCCTTGATCCCCCGATCGGCCGCCCGCCCGGACAAGCGGTTCCACGTCGCCTGAAAGAGGCAGCCAGCCGTGAGGTAGCATTGAGGCAGGGCGAGAGATGGCAGACGGGACAAAAGCGCGGCGTTCGCTGGGTTCGACGTCGCGCATTCGATGAAACCTGAGGGGGCCATCGGGTTACCTTGCCTTGGCGTAGCTGAGGCAATTCCGTAATGCGCGCAGAGACAAGGTTTTCAACATCGCCAACGTGCCAAATGCCGGATCGGATCGTTAGAGCATGTTTGGATCAACTGGCTTCACTTGATCCAAACAAATACTGGCAGAAACAAAGGCTAGGGCGTGTCCGGTGCATCTACCTGCACTGGACTCGCCCTAGCCCGCTTGACGGTAATGGCTGGATGCGGCGCTGCTATCAGACCCGTCATGCTTTGCGCTCCGGTCAGGCCACTGCCGTGACCGTGCCCAGGCTTTCGTAGGCACTGGCGAATGCAGGGTCCATGCGGCGGATGTCGTTGTGGCTGACCCGCCCGGTGCGGGTCATGTAGTCATAGGCGAACGCCAAGGGTGACAGATGCATCCGCCGGTCCACGGCTTCGTACCAGTCCAGGCTGCGTGCCGCGGCATCCTGGAACTGCTCGGACGCGGGCCGCCGGTCCGCCTCGAACGCTGCCAGCGCGGCCCGGACATCCTGCCTGTTCGCCACGACGGCCCGGAACAGCGCGATGGCATCCTGCATCGCCATGCGGGTGCCGGAACCGAGCGAGAAATGCACCGAGCGCAGCGCGTCGCCGAGCAGCACGACATTGTCCTTGCTCCAACGCCGGTTGCGGACGACGTTGGCGAGGAACCAGTCCGACCGTTTGGACAGCAGCGGCAGGCCGCGCAGGTCGTCTGCGAACACGCGCTCGCAATACGCCCGGCTCTCCTCGTCCGTCGCCCGGTCCAAGCCGGCCGCCTGCCATGCCTCCGGACTGCACTCCACCAGGAACGTGCTGAGGTCGTCGCTGTACTGGTAGGTGTGAGCGATGAAGACCCCAGCCGGGTCCGGCCGGAAGATCAGGGTGACGGCGTCGAACAGACGCGGCGTGCCATACCAGGCGAAGCGGTTGCGCCGGGTTTCGACCGTCGGCTCGAAGTGGCCGCGCAGGCTTTCCCGGACCGGGCTGTTGATGCCGTCGGCCGCGACGATCAGGTCGGCTGGCCCGGCCGCCTCCACCATGGCGACCCGCTCGCCGAACCGCAGCTCGACACCGACCCGGCGGCAGTTGTCATGCAGCACCCGCAGCAGCTCGATCCGGGACACGCGGGAGAACCCGTTGCCGCGGACCGGGACGACCGTGCCGCGATGCACGATCTCCATGCGGTCGCAGCGCGCGTGGTTCTGCGTGAACTCGGCGAAGAACGCCGGATCGACGTCGCGGATGAAGCGGAGCGCCACGTCTGAGAACACGACGCCCCAGCCATAGGTCGCGTCGGCCGGGTTCTGTTCGAACACCGTGACCTCGTGGCTGGCGTCGTGCTTTCTCATCAGCATGGCGAACAGCAGGCCGGCGGGGCCGCCGCCGATGATCTTGATCCGCATCAGTCAGCCCGCCAGGCGCTGGTGAGCGGAAGGCGGATAGCGCCCGGACAGCGGCGCACCGGCGCCGGGCGCCACCGCATCAAGGCCCAGGCGGTCGAGCATCCCGCGGGCGGTGCATAGCGCCGTTGCCACGACCGGCAGGCCGGGCCGGTCGTGGACGACTTGGACCGCTCCGGCGTTTCGCAGCCCTGTTGGGGCGCGAAACGCCGTAGTTCCCTGTTTGACGAGCATCTTCACGCGGGCCGCCGCAGTCAGGTCGCGCTCCACCTGCCGGTGACAGCCGGCTCCGTTGGCCATGATCGCGACCAGGCAAGCCGTGCTCATCACGTCCACGCGCGCATCGGCCAGCTCGGCGGCGCAACGCACGCCCTCGGCATTCATGGCGACCGGATCCTCCCTGGTGACGCGCTTCATGCGCATGCGGCTGGAATGGACGGTGAACCTCTCGTCCGGCCGTGTGGCTGCGCGGGCGTGCAGCATGGCCGGGACCTCGGTCTCCATCGTCGTGTTTGAGCTTGGGACGATCTGGCCGATGCGGAACACTTGGGACGGCATGGAGTCCTCCTGTCAGGCTGTCACGGGTTCGGTGGCGCGTGCGGCTTCCTCGCCGGCCAGCTTGGCAGCCACCATCTGCCGGAGCGCCGGCTTGTCGAGCTTGCCCACGCGCGTGGTCGGGAATTCGTCCAGGACCTCGATGCGCTCGGGGCACTTGAACTTCGCAAGCCCAGCTTCCGACAGGAAGGCGATCAGGTCCGGGATGCCGGGTGCTTCATGGCCTGGCCGGAGGATGAGGTAGATGCAGCCCCGCTCGCCGTAGATCGGGTCTGGCATGGGGACCAGCTTGGCGTCGGACACCGCCGGGTGCCGGCTGACGAGCGCCTCGACCTCCTCGCAGCCGATCTTCTCGCCGCCCCGGTTGATGTTGTCCTTGATCCGCCCCTCGAAGGCATAGGACAGCCGCCCATCGGCGTGATGCGCCCGCATCATGTCGCCGGTCCGCACGAAGCCGTCCGGCGTCATGCCGTCCCGCGTGGCCTCGGGCGCGTTGTAGTAGCCGCGCAGGCTGGACGGCCCGCGGAAGCACAGCTCCCCCACCTCGCCGACCGGCATCGGCGTGCCGTCCGGACCCCGCAGCGCGATCTCGTCAGCCAACCCGCCTGAATAGCCCTGGGTGTTGTGGCGCATGGCGGCCGGCGCCGACGCCGGCGTGCCCAGCAGCAGCCCTTCGGTGATGCCGAACAGGTTCGAGCAGGGCACGCCCAGGTGCTCCTCCAGCGACCCGGCGCGGCTCATGGTCGCGAAGTGCCGCAGGGACGACAGGTCGTGGCAGGCGATGCCGGTGTAGGCGATCAACTGCGGCGCGACCGGCCCGATGGACAGCGCATGCGTGACCCGCTGCTCCTCCACCAGCTCCAGCATGCGGCGGATGTCCACGCGCGGCATCAGCACGACCGGCATCCCGATCAGCAGCGGCGGGATGAGCGCATACAACTGCCCGGCGTTGTGGATCAGCGGCAGCGACCAGATCAGCTTGCAGTCGGCGTCGATGGAAAAGCAGCGCATCCAGCCGGCACTGTGGCCCAGGTACTCGCCGTGGAAGCGCGGGATGATCTTCGGCAGCCCCGTGGTCCCGCCCGACAACTGGAAGCTGAGCACGTCGCCCACGCCGAGACGGACTGCGGCCAAGCGGTCCCTCGCCGCGTCCAGCGGCTGGGAGGCGATCAGCGCCGCAATGTCGCTGGGTCCGTCGCCGCAGATGGTGGCCAGGTGCTCGATATGCGGGTGCGCCGCCATCATGCGGCGGGCGAAGGCCTGCAGGTCGAAGCTGCCGAGGCCGGCCTGCACGAAGTAGGCGCGGCAGGCCGACATGCGGGCGAGCTGGCCGATCTCGATCTCGCGATACTGCGGCACTGCGCAAACCGGCACGACCCCGGCCTTGTAGCAGCCGACGAGGGCCACGGCGGTCTCGACCGTCGTGCCGAGCTGGAACATGGCGCGGTCGCCGGGCAGCAAGCCCATGGCCAGCAGCGCGGCGGCCAGCCGGTCGGTGTCCTCGTCCAGCTCCCGGAAGGTCACGGTGCGTTCGTCGCTGATGAAGGCGGGCTGGTCCGGCTGCGTGCGCGCCGTCCGGCGCAGCGCGTCGCCCACCGTCAGGTCGCACCAGGCCCCGGACTCGATCCAGTCATCGGCCAGACCGTCCGGCGCGTAGGCAACACCCTCGACCGGGTGGTTCACGTGACGCATCGTTCCCTCCGTTCTGTTTTGCTTGTACCAACGGCCCTTTGCCCTGACTTTTCCCGTCATTGCGGGCCGCCTTTGCGGCGCGGCGATCCAGGACTGCAAGGACCCTGCTGGCGGCCCTGGATCGCCGCGTCGCTGCGCTCCTCGCAATGACGGAAAGGGATCAATGCAAGAGGCCGCTGGTATCAGGTTGGGAAATTCGTCTGGAGCCAGTCGGCGACCATGCGGCCGGCGACGTAGCGCCCTGCCTCCTCGTCCGGCGCCAGGGCGCGGCCATGATGGTCGCCCCGGACGCGCTCGTGCTGCACCGCCGTGCTTCCCAGCCCGGCGGCGATCCCT
Organism: uncultured Acetobacteraceae bacterium; assembly: GCA_964246905.1. Taxonomy (GTDB): domain Bacteria; phylum Pseudomonadota; class Alphaproteobacteria; order Acetobacterales; family Acetobacteraceae; genus CAHJXG01. Next base: position 6,008 of record CAXTTB010000016.1, read on the forward strand.
GCGATGACGGACGGGAAGCAGCACTGGTCGCCGGTGTACTCGATCAGCAGCACCGGCTGCGTGATGGACGGCGCCGTCTTGGACAGCAGCGCGCTGGACGACAGCCCGGACCAGGTGGACAGCCAGCTCTCGGGTGTGCAGGTCCGCGCGAAGCCGACCGCGCCGTAGTTGGACGCGAACGGGTCACGGCCCCACAGCGAGCCGTACTTGCGGTCCGACGGATCGAGCGTGAGGTCGAAGCAGCGCAGGTCGGCATCCGTGCGCCAAATGGTCATGATCGGTGTGTGGGCGGCCCGCCGGCGCTCCGCCGGGCCGCCGCTGCCGGCCTTGACCGCCCGTCGCGCGTCCATGCGCTCGCGGATCAGGGCACGGGCCATCTGGTCCAGGCGCTCGACCCGGGCACGCTGGGCGGCGCGGAACCGCGCGACGAACGCGGCGTCGTAGCGCGCCGGGGCGGGATGCTCCGCATAGCCGTTTGCCGCCGAGAACGGATCGAGGGCGGGATCGGCGGACAGGGGGTCCGTCTCGTCCACGACGGATGGGTCGATGCAGCCCATCAGCAGCGCACCCTGGCCGGGGTGCGGCGCCAGCAGGATCATGCCGTCCACGGCCGGCATGTCGAGCGCGGCAAGGCCCGTCGCGCGCCCGCCGGGCGTCCGCTCGATGCGTCCGGCCGGGGGCAGCGCGCTCTGCTGGGCGTAGAGCGCGAACAAGCCGCTGCCGCCGGAGTTGCCGCAGAGGATGATGCGCCGGAACCCGGCCCCGCGCAGGAAGGCCAGCCCCGCGGCCACGTCGTGCAGGGCGATCTCGTGCTCCAGCCGGATGTCGTTGCCGACCGAGCGCGGCGACTGCGACCAGGCCGCGGCCCCGGCGCCGACGATGTCGGGGATCAGGTAGTGGCAGGCCATGAACTCGCGCGGGTGCATGATGCACACGACGGTGTCGGTCGGCGTGCCGACATAGAGCGTCCCGCCCGTCGCCGCGCCATCTGCGGTGCGCAGCGCGACGTTGCGGGTGACGGTGCCCGGCGGCACGTCCCGTGGGTTCCAGTCCGTGTTGAGGAACCCGGCCGTCGAGCCTCCTGCGGGCGGCTGGGCGGGCGGGCGGCTCCTCAGGGTGGTGGCATCCGCCATGGTTCCCCTCCTCCTACGACAGGCCGGTGACGGGTTCGTTGGTCGCGACCAGGCGGATGCGCTCGCTGTCGAAGCGGGTGATCTTGCCGTCGATCCCGGCAGTCATGCAGCCGAACCAGACCGCCTCGTTCATGCCGGTCTCGGCGCGGTGGATTTCCACCTCCGTATCGAACTCGACGTAGTGGTAGCCCCGCTTCGGCGGATGCGCCCGGCAGCGGTCGCTCCGCAGCGCGGCGCTCAAGAGCGGCCGGAACTCCGGCAGGTCGAGCACGAAGAAGCCGCTCATGCCGCGTCCTCGGCAAGGTGCCGGCGCACGCCGTCGGCCTTGGCGCGCCATAGCTGCCCGATGCCGGTGAACCCGCCTGTCCGCTCCAGCGCGACCGCCGCCTCCATGGTCAGCGCCGCGTCGGTGGCGTCCAGCCGCTCGGTGTCGCGCAGCGTGCGGGTGATCTCCAGCGGGTAGAAGTTCGGGTCGCGGAAGTAGATGGATTCGATCGTCTCGTGCGGCACGAACTGGCTCACGCGCACGCCGTGCGCTTCCAGCCGCTGCTGCCAGGCCAGCAGCTCGGCCTCTGATCCCACGCGCCAGGCCGTGTGGTTGGCCATGGCCATGTAGCCCTTTGGCACGACCAGTTCCGGCGGCTGCTCCGTGCCGATGTAGTAGAAGAACGCGATGGAGCTGTCCTGGCCGCTGTCGAAGAAGAAGTGCAGGAAGTCGGCGTGCTGCTCGCCCTCCCGGCCGCCCCAGCCCTGCGCCGTGATGGCATGGACCAGCTCAAGCCCGAGGACGTCCCGGTAGAAGCGGACTGTCTCGCCCAACTTCCAGGTGGGCCGGGCAGTATGGTCCACGCCGTGCAGCCTTGGTGCGGTTGATGCAACGCTCATGACGCCCCCCGTCCCTGTGATGGTGACGGGTGCATGGCAGTTTCTGACGTTGTCGTCAACTTACTGACGAATATGACAGCAATCCTGGGCGCTCGGCCTGCATCGGCCGCTGCTCGCGGCGGCGAGGCTCAGCGGCAGGACCCTGCCCGGCTTGCGATCCGAGCGGCTTCCGTCACGGGACCAGTGCTGGCGCCTGCCTGCGGCTCCTTTGTCCAACGCCAGGCGCCCGGGTCAGCATCGGCAAGCCTGGGCGTCAGGCCGACCGCTTCAACCCGCGTTCCGCTGCCGGAGCCAAGCTCCGGCCCAGGTGCTCCAAGTCGTCGCGCAGGACTTGCAACCATGCCTGCGGGTCGGCTCCATCCCCTGGCGAGGCAGGCCGGGTCACCATCGCGGTGCCCAGGTCTCCGATGGCGTCGGCGACCTGCTCCTGGCTCAGCCGCCCGTCGGCCCGGAACCACTGTATCGTCGAGCTGCACATGCCGAAGATGCACAGCGCGGCCACGGTAGGTTCGATCTGGCGAAACTGCCCCACCGACACCCCGCGCCTGATCAGGCTGCTGAAGCTGTCGAGCAGGTCACGCTTGGCGCTGTCCTGGATGGCTCGAAGATGCCCGGGCAGGCTCGACTCGTCCCGCTGGACCACGGCGAAGTGCTGGGGATGGCGCAGGATCCAGAGCGCATGGGCACGTATCATGGTCCTGAGCGTTGCGGCATAGTCGTCGCCACCCGCGGCAGCGGCGATGCGGGCCGCCTCGCGTTGCGTCCGGACGGTGACGTCCTCGACCAGTCTGCCGAGCAGCTCTTCCTTGTTCTTGAAGTGGTAATAGACTGCAGGTCGGCTCATGCCGACTGCGTCGGCGATCTCCTGCATGCTTGTGCTGGCATAGCCTTGCAACCTGAATAGCTGCGCCGCGGCGGACAGGATGGCGTCGGCGACTTCGGTGCGAGTACTCATTCCCTCGGTCAGTCTTGTTGTTTAAATGCAACTAAGTTGATGTCAGAAGATAGTTCTGCACCCCCTCCGCCAGCACCCGCAGCCCCATTGCCAAGTCCTCCCCCTTCGTATCCTCGCTCCAATGATGGCTGATCCCCCCAACCGAAGGCACGAACAGCATCGCCGAAGGCATCACCCGCGCCAGGTACTGAGCGTCATGCCCCGCCCCGCTCGGCATCCGCCGCCACTTGCCCGGCGCCAGCGCCTCCGCCGCCCCGGCCAGCGCCTCCTGCCACCCGGCGTCGCACAGCGCCGGCGCCGACTGCCCCAGGACCTCGATCGTCGCCACGCACCGCTCCCGCCGGTTGCTCTCCTGCACGCCCCGGCGCAGCACCGCGTCCAGCCGCTCCAAGACCTCCACCGAGATGTCGCGGAACTGGAACAGCACCTCCGCCCGCCCCGGGATGATCGACGCGGCGCCGGGCGAGAGCGCGATGCGCCCGCAGGTCCACACCGTCCGCTCGGCCGCGTGCTTCGGGAACTCCGCATCGAGCCACGCGAGCAGCCGCACCGCCGCAAGCCCCGCGTCCCGCCGCTCCGCCATCGTGGTGCCGCCCGCGTGGTCCTGCTGGCCCTCGAACACGATCCTGTACTGCCAGATCGCCACGATCCCCGTCACCACGCCGACCTGCTCGCCCGCCGCTTCCAGCGTGGTGCCCTGCTCGATGTGCATCTCGACGAAGCCCTTGTAGCGCCCGGCCTCCATCGCCATCCGCGGCCGGCCCGCAAGCCCGGCCTCCTGCAACGCCTGCCGCAGCGGCTTGCCGTGGGTGCGGTTGACCTGGGCGTCGATCTCCGCCTCCTCCAGCAGCCCGGTGAAGGAACGGGACCCGAGGAAGGAGCCGTAATGCCCCTCCTCATCGGCGAACGCGATCACATCGACCGGCAGGCCGGCGCGGGCCAGCGCCAGGGCGGAGACTACGCCCAGCGCCCCATCCAGCCACCCGGCCTCGTTCTGGCTCTCGATGTGGCTGCCGGCCAGGATCTTGGGGCCGGGGCCGGGGTGGCGGCCCAGCACGTTGCCGATGCCGTCCATCTCCGGCACCAGGCCCGCCTCCGCCATGCCGGCCATCAGCCACTCCCGCGACTGCATGTCCTCCGGCGTGTAGGTCGGGCGGTGCACCCCGGTGCGGAAGGCGCCGATGCGGCGCAGCGCATGGAGGTCGGCCAAGAAGCGTTCGGTGAAGCGTTCGGTGTTGGGAGTGTTGTGCATTGCGCCAGAGTGGCCGGACGGAACCAGGCCATCAAGCCCCTTACGGCGCGTCCATCCCCAGCACCTCGCCCGTCGCCGCCACCGCGACCGCCCCGCCCGGGCGCACGGCCTCGCCTTCCAGCGAGATCACGTGCCCGCCGAGCGAGCGCTTCTCCTTCACCGCCGTGATCCGCCAGCGCATCGTGACCACCTCCCCGGCCCGCACGGCGGAGCGCAGGCGGAAGTTGAAGCCCAGGCCCACGCCCGGCCCGCGCGCCGTGAAGAACGCGGCCACCATCGCCATCATCAGCGACGTGACCTGCGGCCCCGAGGCGATGATGCCCCGGAACCGCGACCCGGCGGCATAGGCGGCGTCATGGTGCAGCGGGTTGGTGTCGCCGCACAGCCGGGCGAACTCGGCGATGCCCGCGGCGTCGAACGGCACCTCCTTGGAAAAGGATTCGCCAACCAGCGCCTGATATTGTTCCGTGGCCATGCCGCGCGCTATCCAGTGGTTCCGCCGCAACATCGCCAAAGGTGCCCCCATGACGCAAGAGATCCTGATCCACGAGGCCGACGGCGTGCTGGAACTGCGCTTCAACCGCCCGGCGAAGAAGAACGCCATCACCGGGGCGATGTACGACGCGCTGACCGCGGCGCTGGCGGACGCCGCCGCGCGCCCGGCGGTCCGCGCCGTGCTGATCGCCGGCGAGGGCGACATCTTCACCGCGGGCAACGACATCAAGGACTTCCTCGCGATGTCCGGCGGCCTCACGGGCACGTCTCCCGGGCGGTTCATCCGCGCGGCTGCCACCTTCAACAAGCCGCTGGTCGCCGCGGTCCACGGCCCGGCCATCGGCATCGGCACCACGCTGCTGCTGCACTGCGACCTGGTGTACGCCAGCCCGGAGGCCAGCCTGTCCGTGCCCTTCGTCGATCTCGGCCTGGTGCCGGAGGCCGGCAGCGGCCTGCTGCTGCCGTTGCGGATCGGCACCGCCCGGGCGTCCGCGCTGCTGATGCTGGGGGAGCCGATGGACGCGGCGGCCGCGCACGCCGCCGGGCTGGTGACGGCCATCGTCCCCGCCGCCGAGTTGCACGGTCACGCGCGGGCCAAGGCGCGGAAGTTGGCAGCGAAGCCGCCGGCCGCCCTTGCCGCGACCCGCGCCCTGATGCGCGGCGAGCACGGCGCGCTGCTCGCGCAGATGGAGCGCGAGTCCGCCGCCTTCGCCCACGCCTTGCAGGGCGCCGAGGCGCGCGAGGCCTTCACCGCGTTCCTGGAGCGCCGGGCGCCGGACTTCAGCGCGGCGGCGGAATAGAAGGCGCCCGCCCGGGATGGACCCGCGGCCCCCCTGGCTGGACCATTACCCCGACGGCGTGGACTGGCACGCGCCGATCCCCGCGGCGCCGCTGCACACGCTGATGCAGGACGCCGGCAGCCGCTTCGGTCCACGCCCTGCCTTCGACTTCCTGGGCCGCCGCACCACCTGGGCGGAAGCCGCCGCCATGGCCGCACGGATCGCCGCCGGGTTCCAGCGCCTGGGCTACGCCCGTGGCGACCGCGTCGGCCTGCTGCTGCCGAACTGCCCGGCCTACCCGCTGCTGTTCTTCGGCGCCCTGCAGGCCGGGCTTGTGGTGGTGAACTTCAACCCGCTCTACACGGCGCGGGAGCTGGAGGCGCAGGCGCGGGACGCCGAGGTCCGGGCGGTCGCGACCCTCGACCTCGCCGCGACCTACCCCAAGGCGGCGGCGCTGCTGGCGGCGGGCGCGGTGGCCCAGGTCATCGTCTGCCCGTTCGCCGACATGCTGCCGGGGGGCAAGCGCGCGCTGTTCCGCGCGCTCAAGCGGCGGGACCGGACCGCGCCACCGCGGGACGCCGCCCATGTCCGGTTCGCGGACCTCGCGGCGCCGGGCGACCCGCCGGTTCCGGTGGACATCGACCCGCACCGGGACCTGGCGGTGCTGCAGTACACCGGCGGCACCTCCGGCGTGCCCAAGGGCGCGATGCTGAGCCACGCCAACCTGTATGCCAACACGGTGCAGGGCGTGCGCTGGTTCAAGGACACCCGCATGGGGGAGGAGCGCACGCTGGCGGCGCTGCCGTTCTTCCACGTCTTCGCCATGACCACGGTGCTGCTGTTCTCCGTGTATGCCGGGGCGGAGATCGTCATGCTGCCGCGCTTCGAGGTCAAGGCCGCGGTCCGCGCCATCGCCCGGCGCCGCCCGACCTTCATGCCCGGCGTGCCCACCATGTTCAACGCCATCTCTGGCTTCAAGGGCCGCGCCGACCTCACCAGCATCCGCTTCTGCATCAGCGGCGGCGCCCCCCTGCCGCCCGAGGTCAAGGCCCGCTTCGAGGCGCGCACCGGCTGCGTCGTGGTGGAGGGCTACGGCCTGACGGAAACCAGCCCCTGCGTCACGTGCAACCCGCCCGGCGGGCTGAACAAGACCGGCGCCATCGGCCTGCCCATGTCCGGCACCACCGTCGAGCTGCGCGACCCGGCGGACCCCATGCGCCGCGTGGCGCCGGGCGAGCGCGGCGAGCTGTGCATCCGGGGGCCGCAGGTCATGCTCGGCTACTGGCGGCGTCCGGAGGACACAGCGGCGAGCACCACGCCGGACGGCTTCTTCCGCACCGCGGACATCGCGGTGATGGACGCGCAGGGGTATTTCTCCATCGTGGACCGCATCAAGGACCTGATCCTCGCCGGCGGCTACAACGTGTATCCCCGGGTCGTCGAGGACGCGGTGTACCAGCACCCTGCGGTGGCCGAATGCACGGTGATCGGCGTGTCCGACCCGTACCGCGGGGAGACCGTGAAGGCCTTCGTCGTACTGCGGCCCGGCGCCACGCTTTCCGCCCCGGCGCTGCTGGCCTTCCTCAAGGACCACCTGTCGCCCATCGAGATGCCCAAGCACGTCGAGTTCCGCGACGCCCTGCCGCGCACGCTGATCGGCAAGCTGTCGAAGAAGGAGCTGGTGGCGGAGGAGCGGGCGAAGCGGGAGGCGGCGCGAGGGGCCGCTTGACGGGCGGCGCGCTTCACCTTACGTAAACGTCAACCATATGACTGGTGCGGCATATGCCTGACCTGTTCACCATCGGCGAGCTTTCGTCGGCCTTCGCCCTGTCGCCCCGGGCGATCCGCTTCTACGAGGACCAGGGGCTGCTGGCGCCGGAGCGCGCCGGCACGCAGCGCGTCTATACCAAGCGGGACCGCGCCCGGCTGCAGCTCATCCTGCGCGGCAAGCGGCTCGGCTTCTCGCTCGCCGACATCCGCGAGTTCCTCGACCTGTACGACGCCGGGGGCGGCAACCGTCGGCAGATGGCGATGACGCTGGACCGCACCCGCGCCCGCATCGCCGACCTCGAGCAGCAACTTGAGGACATCACCATCACCCTGGCCGAGCTGCGCGACATGGAGGGCGACATCGCCTCCTTCATCGCCGCGCACCCGGCGGCAGCCGCCGAGCGCGGCAACCCCGACGCCGAAAGGACCGCACCATGACCCAGGCCGTGATCGCCGGCTACGCCCGCTCGCCCTTCACCCCGGCCGGCAAGGGCGCGCTGTCCCGCGTGCGTCCGGACGACCTGATGGCGCAGGTGGTCCGCGCGCTGATCGAGCGTACGGGTGCCCGCCCCGAGGACATCGAGGACATCATCATCGGCTGCGCCTTCCCGGAGGGCGAGCAGGGCTTCAACATCGGCCGGGTGGTGGGCTTCCTGGCGGACCTGCCGATCACGGCGGCCGGGTCGCAGGTCAACCGCTGGTGCGGCAGCAGCATGAGCGCCATCCACATGGCGGCCGGCGCCATCGCCGCCGGGGCGGGGGACCTGTTCGTCTGCGGCGGCGTCGAGAGCATGAGCCGGGTGCCGATGCTCGGCTTCAACCCGGTGCTGAACCCGCGCCTGCAGAAGGAGAAGCCCGACAGCTACGCGGCCATGGGCATGACGGCGGAGACCCTGGCGCAGCGCTACCAGATCGACCGCGACGCGCAGCAGCAGTTCGCCATGACCAGCCAGCAGCGCGCCGCGGCGGCGCAGGCGGAGGGGCGCTTCGCGGACGAGATCGTGCCGATCCAGACCAAGGCCGGCCCGGTGGCGCAGGACGGCTGCATCCGCGCCGACACGACAGAGGCCGGGTTGTCCGCGCTCAAGCCCGCGTTCCTTGCGGCCGGCACGGTGACGGCGGGCACCAGCTCGCCGCTGACGGACGGCGCCTCGGCGGTGCTGGTGGCGAGTGCCGACTACGCGGAGAAGCACGGCCTGCCGGTGCTGGCGCGCATCGCCGCCATGTCTGTCGCCGGCTGCGCCCCGGACATCATGGGCATCGGCCCGGTGCCGGCGGCGCGCAAGGCGCTGGCCCGCGCCGGGCTGGAGATGTCGGCGATGGAGGTCGTGGAGCTGAACGAGGCCTTCGCGGCGCAGGCGCTGGCGGTGGAGCGCGACCTGATGCTGGACCACGCCCGGGTGAACCTGGACGGCGGCGCCATCGCGCTGGGGCATCCCTTGGGGGCGTCGGGTGCCCGCATCACCGGCAAGGCGGCGTCGCTCTTGGCCCGCACCGGGGCGAAGCACGCCATGGCGACCATGTGCGTGGGCGGCGGCCAGGGCGTCGCCACCATCCTGGCGCGGGCCTGACCATGGCCATCGAACGCTGCGCCGTCTTGGGCGCCGGGCTGATGGGCAGCGGCATCGCGGCCCACCTTGCCAATGCTGGCCTGCCGGTGCTGCTCCTGGACATGCCGGCGAAGGAAGGGCCGCGCAGCGGGGTCGCGGCCTCCGCCATTGAGCGGCTGAAAAAGGCCGACCCACAGCCGCTGATGACGCCGGACGCCGCCCGGCTGATCACGCCGGGCAACTTCGACGACGACCTGGAAAAGCTGGCGGAGTGCGACTGGATCATCGAGGTGATCGTCGAGGACCTCGGCGCCAAGCGCGCGATGTACGACCGGGTGGACGCCGTGCGCCGGCCCGGCAGCATCGTCAGCAGCAACACCAGCACCATCCCGCTGCGCTCGCTCGTCAAGAAGCAGTCCCCGGCGTTCCAGGCCGACTTCTGCATCACCCACTTCTTCAACCCGCCCCGCTACATGCGCCTGCTGGAGCTTGTCACCGGCCCCGCCACCCGGCCGGAGGTCGCCGCCGAGCTGGCCGGGCTGTGCGACGTGCGGCTCGGCAAGGGCGTGGTGCACTGCCGCGACACGCCGGGCTTCATCGCCAACCGCATTGGCACCTACTGGATCACCTGCGCGGTGAACGAGGCCATCGAGCGCGGCCTGCCGGTGGAGGAGGCCGACGCGGTGCACCGCCCCATGGGCATCCCCAAGACCGGCGTGTTCGGCCTGGTGGACCTGGTTGGCCTCGACCTGATGCCGCTGGTCGCCGCGTCCCTGCTGTTCAGCCTGCCGCCGGACGACGACTACCGCCGCATCTTCAAGGCGCACCCCCTGCTGTCCCGCATGATCGCGGAGGGCAGCACCGGGCGGAAGGGCAAGGGCGGCTTCTACCGCGTGACCAAGGCGGGCAAGGAGCGGGTGCGGGAGGCCATCGACCTCTCCACCGGCGAGTACCGCCCGGCGGCGAAGCCGAAGCTGGAGGCCGTGGACGCCGCCCGCCGCGACCTCGGCGCCCTGGTGCGGCATCCCAGCCCGGCGGGCCAGTACGCGCACGCCGTGCTGGTGCAGACCCTGGCCTATGCCGCATCGCTCGTGCCCGCCATCGCCGACGACATCGCCTCCGTCGATGAGGCGATGCGGCTCGGCTACGCCTGGGGGCAGGGGCCGTTCGAGCTGATGGACCGGCTGGGGACCGATTGGCTGGCAAGCGCGGTGGAGGCCGCCGGGCTGCCGGTGCCGCCGCTGCTGAAGCAGGCCGCGGGGCGCTCCTTCTACCGCGTGCAGGACGGCGCGCTGCAGTGCCTGACGCCTGCGGGCGAGTATGTGCCCGTGCAGCGGCCCGACGGCGTGCTGCTGCTGCAGGACGTCAAGCGCGCGTCGAAGCCGGTGCTCCGCAACGGCTCCGCCAGCGTCTGGGACATCGGCGACGGCGTGCTGTGCTTCGAGTTCACGGCCAAGATGAACGCGCTCGACCCGGACATCCTGGGGCTGCTGGGCCAGGCGCTGGGGTTGGCGGCAAAGTCCTACAAGGGGATGGTGATCCACAACGAGGGCGAGAACTTCTCGGTCGGCGCCAACCTCGGCATCGCCATGTTCGCCGCCAACGTCGCCGCCTGGCCGGTGATCGAGCAGCAGGTCGCGGGCGGGCAGGCGGCGTACAAGGCGCTGAAATACGCCCCCGTGCCGGTAGTTGGCGCCCCGTCCGGCATGGCGCTGGGTGGCGGGTGCGAGATCCTGCTGCATTGCAGCGCGGTGCAGGCGCATGCGGAAACCTACATGGGCCTGGTGGAGGTCGGCGTCGGCCTGCTGCCGGGCTGGGGCGGCTGCAAGGAGCTGCTGGGGCGGTGGCAGGCGGCGCCGGGGCTGCCGCGCGGCCCGATGCCGGCGGTCGCCAAGGTCTTCGAGGTCATCTCGACCGCGCAGGTCAGCAAGTCCGCCGCCCAGGCGCGCGGCCTCGGCTTCCTGCGGCCCACGGACGGGATCACCATGAACCGCGACCGCCTGCTGTTTGACGCGAAGCAGCGGGTGCTGGCGCTGGCCGACGGCTACCAGCCGCCGAAGGCCTTCGAGTACAGCCTGCCGGGACCCGGCGGGCGCGTGGCGCTCGACCTCGCGGTGGACGGCTTCGCCGCGACCGGCCGCGCGACGCCGCATGATGTCGTGGTGTCCAAGGAGGTCGCCCGCGTGCTGACCGGGGGCGACGCCGACCCGCTGGACGTGATGACGGAGGACGACGTGACGGCGCTGGAGCGCAGCGCCTTCATGGCCCTGGTCCGCACCCCGGCCTCGCTCGCCCGCACCGAGCACATGCTTGCCACCGGCAAGCCGCTCCGCAACTGAGGAGATTCGACCGATGGCAACCTACGCCGCCCCCCTCCGCGACATGCGCTTCGTGCTGCACGAGCTGCTGGACAGCAGCGCGCTGTCGGCCCTGCCGGGCTTCGAGCAGGTGAACCGGGAGCTGATCGACGCCGTGACGGAGGAGGCGGCGAAGCTCAGCCAGGAGGTGCTGTGGCCCCTCAACCTGTCCGGCGACGCGGAGGGCTGCACCTACGAGAACGGCGTGGTCCGCACGCCCAAGGGGTTCAAGGAAGCCTACAAGACGATGATCGAGGGCGGCTGGACCTCGCTCGCCTGCGACCCGGCCTATGGCGGGCAAGGGATGCCGATGCTGGTCAGCACGATGTTCGACGAGATGGTGTCGAGCGCCAACCTCGCCTTCGGCATGTACCCGGGCCTGTCGCACGGCGCCTACCGCGCGCTGCACGCCCATGGCAGCGAGGCGATGAAGGCCGAGTACCTGCCAAGGCTCGTGGACGGCACCTGGTCCGGCACCATGTGCCTGACCGAGCCGCAATGCGGCACCGACCTCGGCCTGATCCGCACCAAGGCGGAGCCGGCGGAGGACGGCAGCTACCGGATCAGCGGCACCAAGATCTTCATCAGCGCCGGCGAGCATGACCTGACGGAGAACATCGTCCACCTCGTCTTGGCGAAGCTGCCCGGCGCCCCCGCGGGCACCAAGGGCATCAGCCTGTTCCTGGTGCCGAAGTTCGTGCCCACCGCGGACGGCAAGCCCGGCCCGCGCAACGGCGTGATGTGCGGCAGCATCGAGCACAAGATGGGCATCAAGGCGTCGGCCACCGCCGTGCTCCACTTCGACGAGGCGCAGGGTTGGCTGGTCGGCCCGGAGAACGGCGGGATGCGCTGCATGTTCACCATGATGAACGCAGCCCGCCTCGCCGTCGGGATGCAGGG
>CAXTTB010000017.1:0-4921 GCA_964246905.1 uncultured Acetobacteraceae bacterium
CCCTTGGTCCTGCGCCGCTTCCTGCCGCGTGCGGTCGCGCTCGGCCACCAGCCGGGCCGCGCGCGCCCGCCGCGTGGCCGGGTCGGTGGGCTTCGGGGCGGGCGGCACCGCCGCCAGGTTAGGGTACGGTTCGTCCACGCCCGGCGGCGGCGGGCGCACCTCGGCGATCTTGCCGCCCTGCAGGTCGTGCCACCAATCCACCGGCGTATCGAGCGTCAGCCTGCTGTCGCTCATCCGCTCGACGCCGCGGGTGCAGGCCGTTGCCGCCAGCAGCATTGCAAGCAGCGCAAGCCTCGGCCGTCCGTTGCGAAGGAGTGTCACTTGTCCCCCCAAGCCCGGGAGCTTAGTTTCGGTCCGGTCGCATTTCGCCATCAGCCGGCCCCGTCCTTATGCCTGTTGGCGACATGTAGCGCGCCATCGCGCCCGACGGAAAGGACATGCCCAAGATGGACCAACGCGGCACCTCCCGAAACGCGCAGATGCCTCATCCCGCGGCCCTGCCCGGATTCGCGCTCGGCAGCCCGGCCGCGCTTGGACGGTCGATGGCCGACGTCGCCGAACGCTCCCAGCGCCTGGTGGCCGATTGGCTGCACCGGCAGTCGCGCGACGTGCCGGACCTGCACGCCATGCCCATCGCGCACGCCTTCATGGAGATGACCGCGCAGTTGATGCGGGAGCCGGCGGCGGCGACGCGGGCGCAGCTCGGGCTGTGGCAGGACTACATGACACTGTGGCAGAACACGACCCGGCGCATGTGGGGCATGAAAACCGGCCCGGTCATCGAGCCGGACCCGCAGGACCGCCGATTCGAGGACAGCGCCTGGAAGGAGGTCGAGGTCTTCGACTTCATCAAGCAGTCCTACCTGCTGACCGCCCGCTACGTGCAGGCCGTCGTCGCCCGGGTGGACAGGCTCGACCCGAAGACGGCGCAGAAGGTGGATTTCTACTCGCGCCAGTTCATGGACGCGATCAGCCCGGCCAACTTCCTGATGACCAACCCGGAGCTGCTGCGCAAGACCGTCGCGACCGGGGGCGAGAACCTGCTGCGGGGCTTGAGCAACCTCTTGTCGGACCTGGAGCGCGGGCGCGGCAGGCTCACGATGCGGACCGCCGGCCTCGACACGGCCTGGATCGGCAGGGACGTCGCGGCCACGCCGGGCAAGGTGGTGTTCCAGAACGATCTGCTGCAGCTCATCCAGTACGCGCCGGCCACCCGGACCGTGCTGCAACGGCCGCTGCTGGTCGTGCCGCCCTGGCACCGCAAGTTCTACGTCCTCGACCTGCGCCCGCAGGACAGCTTCGTGCGCTGGGCCGTGGAGCAGGGCCATACCGTGTTCATGATCAGTTGGGTGAACCCCGACGGGCGCTCCGCCGAGAAGGGTTTCGAGCACTATATCACCGATGGCGTCCTCGCGGCGCTCGACGCCGTCGGGCGTGCGACGGGCGAAGGGGAAGCGAACGCCGTCGGCTACTGCCTGGGCGGCACGCTGCTGGCCAGCGCGCTCGCCTGGATGGCCGCAGTCGGCGACGGCCGGATCAAGTCGGCGACGTTCCTGGCCTCCATGCTGGACTTCAAGGAAACCGGCGAACTCGGCGTGTTCCTCAACGAGGTGCAGTTGCAGGCGCTGGAGGAGGCGGGACAGTGCAGCGTCTTCAATGACGGCCAGATGGCGGCGACCCTCAACATGCTGCGCGCGAACGACCTGATCTGGTCGTTCGTCGTCAACAACTACATGCTCGGCCACGAGCCGTTCCCGTTCGACCTCCTCTACTGGAACGGCGACAGCACCCGCCTGCCGGCCCGGATGCAGCGGTCCTACCTGTGCTCGATCTACCAGGACAACCTGCTCCGCGAACCCGGCGGGATCGAGGTCACGGGGCAGCCGATCAACCTGGGCCGGATCACGGCGCCGTCCTACTTCCTCTCGGCCTGCGCGGACCACATCGTGCCTTGGCAGAGCGCCTATGCCGGCACCCGACTCCTGGGCGGGCCGAGCCGGTTCGTGCTCGCCGCGGGCGGCCACGCCGCCGGGGTGGCCAACCCCCCGCAAGGCGGCAAATACAGCTACTGGACCAACGCGGAGCATCCGGCCGACCCGGCAGCCTGGCTGGCCGACGCGACCGAGATGGCCGGAAGCTGGTGGCCAGACTGGCAGCATTGGGCGACGGGGCTGGACAACGCGCAGGTTCCGGCCCGCGTGCCTGGCGACGGCGCCCTGCCTGCGCTGGAGGACGCGCCGGGCAGCTATGTCAGGTCTTGGGCGGGGTGAGCTTTTTCATGGTGGTGGCAGGTCGGCGTGCTCTTCGAGCCGCCTGACCCTGGCCTCCAAGTCGGAAATCAGAATACCATGCCCGATCACAGAGGAATGGTAGTGCGTGACGGTTTGACGCAGTTCGGCAAGATCAGTCCTTATTGACCGCTCCATGCTCGTCATGTCGCGCCGCATCTCCGCCATATCGCGTCCAAGCGATTCCAACGCTCGGTCATGGCGCGTCACGGCCTCCGCCACCGTCGAGAGCAGTTGGTAGATCGCCCCGAGGTCAACGCCGTTGCCGCTCATGTCAGTGCGCCAGGCCCTGCACGACCTCGTCCGTCATCTTCTTCGCGTCGCCGAACAGCATCATCGTGTTCGGGCGGAAGAACAGCTCGTTGTCCACGCCGGCGTAGCCCGACGCCATGCTGCGCTTGATGAACAGCACGGTTTTCGCCTTGTCCACGTCGAGGATCGGCATCCCGTAGATCGGCGACTTCGGGTCGGTCTTGGCGGACGGGTTGGTCACGTCGTTGGCGCCGATCACGTACACCACGTCCGCCGTGCTGAACTCGCTGTTGATCTGCTCCAGCTCGAACACCTCGTCGTAGGGCACGTTGGCCTCCGCCAGCAGCACGTTCATGTGGCCGGGCATACGGCCGGCGACCGGGTGGATGGCGTACTTCACCTCGACGCCCTCCTTCTTCAGCGTGTCCGCCATTTCCCGCAGCGAGTGCTGCGCCTGCGCCACCGCCATGCCGTAACCCGGCACGATGACGACCTTCGATGCGTTCTTCATGATGAACGCCGCGTCGTCCGCGTTGCCGGCGCGGACCGAGCGGTCGGCGTGCGCCGGGTCGGCCACGGCAGCGCCGCCCGCGTCGGTGCCCCAGCCGCCCAGCAGCACGTTCAGGATGCTGCGGTTCATGCCCTTGCACATGATGTACGACAGGATCGCGCCCGACGCGCCGACCAGCGCCCCGGTGATGATGAGGGCGAGGTTCTGGATGGTGAAGCCGATGCCGCAGGCCGCCCAGCCGGAGTAGCTGTTCAGCATCGACACCACCACCGGCATGTCCGCGCCGCCGATCGGGATGATGATGAGGAAGCCGAGGCCGAGCGCCAGCAGCGCCAGCAGCCAGAACAGCGGCTGGCTCGCGGTGAGGACGAAGGCGACGACCAGCGCCAGCAGCACGATGCCGAGAGCCAGGTTGAGCTGGTGCTGCCGGGCGAACAGGATCGGCGCGCCCTTCATGATGCCCTGCAGCTTGGCGAACGCGATCAGCGAGCCGGAGAAGGTGATGGCGCCGATCACGAGGCCGAGCGACATCTCGACCAGCGACTGCGTGTGGATCGCGCCGGGCACGCCGATGCCGAACGATGCCGGCGCGTTCAGCGCGGAGGCGGCGACGAACACCGCGGCGAGGCCGACCAGCGAGTGGAAGGCCGCGACCAACTGCGGCAGCGCCGTCATCTGGATGCGCCGCGCGACCACGACGCCGATGGCGCCGCCGATCAGGATGGCGACCGCGATCAGCAGGAAGCCCGACCCGGCCATGCCGCGCTGCAGCAGCGTCGCGACCACGGCGATGCCCATGCCGACCATGCCGAACAGGTTGCCCTGCCGCGACGTGACCGGGCTGGACAGCCCGCGGAGCGCCAGCACGAACAGCACGGCGGCGACGAGGTAGGCGAGCGACGTGAGGGAGGCGCTCATGCTACTTGCGCGCCTGCGGCTTCTTGGCCTGGAACATCGACAGCATCCGCTGGGTCACGACGAAGCCGCCGAAGATGTTCACGCTCGCCAGCAGCACCGCGAGGAACCCGAAAGCGCGCGCCCAGGCGCTGTCCGACAAGCCGACCGCCAGCATGGCGCCCACGACGATCACGGAGGAGATCGCGTTGGTCACGCCCATCAGCGGCGAGTGCAGCGCCGGCGTCACGTTCCACACGACGTAGTAGCCGACGAAGCAGGCCATCAGGAAGATCGCCAGCAGGAAGATGAACGGCTCCACCGCCGTCGCCACCGGCTCCAGCCCGGCGCTGGCTGTGCGCAACTGGTCCGCCAGGGACGCGGCGCGCTCGGCGATCCGAACGGCCTCGTCCGCATATGAATTCGGGTTCATCGGGAGCCTCTCTATGCCGCGGATGCGGGCTTGAACTGGGCGTGGGCGACCTGGCCGCCGCGGGTCAGCAGCACGCCGCGCACGATCTCGTCGCTGTCGGGCAGCGCCGGCGCCTGGGCGTCCTTGTCCCAGAAAGTGGTCAGGAAGGTCAGCAGGTTGCGGGCGTAGAGCGAGCTGGCGGCCACGGGAATGCGCCCGGGCCAGTTGGTCCAGCCCAGCACCTTGACCCCGTGGTCCGTCGTCTTCACCTCGCCCGGCACCGTGGCCGCGCAGTTGCCGCCGGCCTCCGAAGCGAGGTCCACGACGACGCTGCCGGGGCGCATGGCATCGACCATCGGCTGGCTCACGATCACCGGCGCGCGCCGGCCCATCACCAGCGCCGTGCAGATCACCAGGTCGTTCTTCGCCACTGTCGTCGCCATCAGCTCCGCCTGCTTCTGGCGGAAGGCGTCGCTCATCTCCTTGGCATAGGCGCCGGTCTGGCCCGCGGTTTCCGCGTCCTCCACGCCCACATAGGTGGCGCCGAGCGACTTGATCTCCTCC
>CAXTTB010000017.1:4931-17943 GCA_964246905.1 uncultured Acetobacteraceae bacterium
CTGGGCGCCCGGGCGCACGGCGGGGGCGGACACGAGGCCGCCCCGCCGCCGGGCCGTCGCGAGGGCCTGCAGCCCGGCGACGCCCGCGCCGATCACGAAGACCCTCGCCGGCGGCACGGTGCCGGCGGCCGTCATCATCATGGGGAAGCCGCGGTCGAACGCCGCAGCACCCTCGATCACCGCGCGGTAGCCGGCGAGGTTCGCCTGGCTGCTCAGCACATCCATGCTCTGTGCCCGGGTGATGCGCGGCAGCAGCTCCATGGCGCAGGCGTCGATCCCGGCCGCTGCCAGCGCCGGCACCAGCGCCGGGTCGCCCAGCGCCCCGCTGACCGCGACCAGCAAGGCGCCGCGCGGGATCATCGCCCGGATGTCCGGCCCCGGCATCTGCACCGCGAACACGACGCCGGCGCCCGCGAGCGCAGCCCCGGCGCCGGCAGCCTGGTACTCGGCGTCCCCAATCGCGCTCGCCTGGCCGGCGCCCGCCTCGACCGCCACGGTCAGGCCGAGCGCCACGAGCCGTTTCACCGTGTCCGGCGTGGCCGCCACCCGCGTTTCGGCAGCGGCGCGTTCTTTCAGCACGGCTAGGCGCATTCGGCGTTCCTCAATCCTTGAGGCCCAAGATGCCCCGCGCCGCCGGCCAGTGGCAAGACCCCCCGCGGCAGAGGACCGCTCAGACGCTGGGCGGCACGCCGGCCTCCAGCAGCGCCGCCGCCTGCCGTGCGGCGACGGTCCCGGCATCGAAGTCGTCAACGAGTTCATGGAACAGGCGGAACCAGTTCTGCTCCGCCCGCAGCCGGACGAACACGCTGCCCAAGCCCAGCGCCGCGCGGTCCATCAGCACGAACTCCCGCGGCGGACGCACGCCGCCGGTCTCCTTCAACCCGGCATGGACCTTCTCCGCCACGCTGCGCCCATACTGCGGGTCGTCGTTGTCCTGGATGCGCCGCACGCGGTCCTGCAGCAGCGGCTCGTACACGAAGGCCGCCCATTGGTTCAGCATGGCGATCTGCGCCTTGGACAGGTTCTCGAAGCCCCAGCCCTCGTAGGCGAACTGCGCCTTGGCATCGTCCCCGTCGCGGATCGCCTCATACAGGTCGATGACGCCACGGATGAACTTGGGCGGGAACACCCGGATCGCGCCGAAGTCCAGCAGGTTGAGGCCCTCGTCAGCCCGGATCTGGTAGTTGCCCAGATGCGGGTCGCCGTGGATCACGCCATAGCGGTAGAACGGCACGTACCAGGCGCGGAACATGGCCTTGGCGATGTGGTTGCGGACCTCCATCGGCGGGTCCTCGTCGATCCGCTGCTGCATCGGCTTGCCCGGCAGCCACGTCATCGTCAGCAAACGCGGCGTCGTGTAGCCGTCGATGGGCGTCGGCACGCTGACCAGCGGCTCGTCGCGCAGCATCAGGTCATAGAGCCGCATCTGCGCGGCTTCCCGCAGGTAGTCCAGCTCTTCCCGCAGGCGCTCGGCAATCTCCTTGTAGATGTCGTCGCCCTGGATGGTGGTGTCGATCCGCTTGAACACGTTCATCGCGAGCCGCAATTGCCGCAGGTCGGCGTCCACCGTGCTCGGCATGTCGGGGTACTGGAGCTTGCACGCCACGTCCGTGCCGTCCGGCAACGTCCCGCGGTGCACCTGGCCCAGGCTCGCCGCCGCCGCCGCTTCCTGGCCGAAGCTCTTGAACTTGTCCTGCCAGTCCGGCCCCAACTCGCCCGCCATGCGGCGGCGCACGAAGGACCAGCCCATGGACGGCGCGTTGGCCTGCAACTGCGCCAGCTCCTGCGCATACTCGTCCGGCAGCGCGTCGGGGATGGTGGACAGGATCTGCGCGACCTTCATCAACGGACCCTTGAGGCCTCCGATGATGCTCTTCAGGTCCTCGGCATGGGCCAAGCGGTCGGTCTTGAAGCCGAACACCTTCTCCCCGGCCACCCGCGCGGCGATGCCGCCCACGGCGCCGGAGGTGCGGGCGAAGCGCCGCAGCTCGCCGAACAGGTTCGGACGGTTCGTGTCGGGCATCACGCGGCCTCCAGCTCGTCGATGAAGCCGCTGATGATGTCGAGTCCCCGCCGCCAGAACGCCGGGTCGGAGGCGTCGAGGCCGAACGGCGCCAGCAGCTCCTTGTGCCGCTTGGTCCCGCCGGCGCGCAGCATGTCCAGGTACTTCTGCTCGAACCCGGGATGCCCGCCCTGGAACACGCTGTACAGCGCATTCACCAGGCAGTCGCCGAAGGCGTAGGCATAGACGTAGAACGGCGAATGGATGAAGTGCGGCACATAGGCCCAGTACACGCTGTAGTCCGGCGTGAAGTGGAAGGCCGGCCCCAGGCTCTCCGTCTGCACCTGCATCCACAGCTCGCCGATCCGCTCCGGCACCACCTCGCCCGACCGGCGCTCGGCGTGCAGCAGGGTCTCGAACTGGTAGAACGCAGTCTGCCGCACCACCGTGTTGAGCATGTCCTCGACCTTGCCCGCCAGCATGATGCGGCGGCGCTTTGGGTCGGTCTCGGCGGCCAGCAGGGCGCGGAAGGTCATCATCTCGCCGAACACGCTGGCGGTCTCCGCGAGCGTCAGCGGCGTGCCGGACATCAGGTAGCCGTTCTGCGCCGCCAGCACCTGGTGCACGCCGTGGCCCAGCTCGTGCGCCAGCGTCATCACGTCCCGCGTCTTGCCGTGGTAGTTCAGCAGCAGGTACGGGTGCGCGGAGGGCACGGTCGGATGGGCGAACGCGCCGCCCGCCTTGCCGTCCCGCAGCACGGCGTCGATCCAGGGCTTGTCGAAGAAACGCCGCCCGACCTCGCCCAGCTCCTTCGAGAAGCCGCTATAGGCCGACAGCACGCGGTCCCGCGCCTCGCCCCAGGCGATAGGACGGTCGCTGTCGTCCGGCAGCGGCGCGTTGCGGTCCCAGTGCTCCAGCTTCTCCAACCCGAGCCACTTCGCCTTCAGCGCGTAGTAGCGGTGCGACAGCCGGCCGTAGTCGGCCGACACCGCCGTGCTGAGCGCGTCCACCACCTCGTCCTCCACCATGTTCGCGCGGTTGCGCGCGCTGGTGGGGCGCGGGTAGCGGCGCCAGGTGTCGATGATCTCCTTGTCCTTCGCCAGCGTGTTGGTCACGAGCGAGAACAGCCGCACGTTGCGCCCGAACACCTCGCCGATGGAGGCCGCCGCGTCGGCCCGCACCGAGCGGTCACGGTCGGACAGCTTGTTGAGCGCCGCGCTGACCGTCAGGCTCTCGCCCCGCAGCGGGACGCGCAGGGCGGCGATGGTTTCGTCGAACAGGCGGCTCCAGGCGCTGCGGCCCGTGACCTCCTTCTCGTGCAGCAGCTTCTCCAGGTTGTCGTCGAGCTGGTGCGGGCGGAACACCCGGAGGTCGCGCAGGAACGGGGCATAGCGCGCGAGCGCCGGGTCGGCGAGCTTGGCGGCAAGGTCCGTCTCCCCGACCCGGTTCAGCTCCAGCGACAGGAACAGCAGGTGCGAGCTGATTGCCGTCACTCGCTCGTTGGTGGACTGGTAGAACCTGGCAATGCCTGGGTCGAGGCTGTCGGTGCTGAACTGGAGCTGGGCGTATGACATCAGCCGCCCGAGGATCTCCTCGATCCGCTCGTACTCGGCGAGCGCCGCCGCCAGCTCGGCACCGGACAGCGCCGCCACATGGCCCGCATGCGCGTCCTCGAACGCCCGCGCCGCCGTGTCCGCGCGGTCGGCGTCGGCGGCCAGCTCGGGGCTGTCAGGGGCGGGGTAGAGGTCGGTCAGGTCCCAGGATGGCAGCGGATCGGCGGCGTGCGCCGTGGCAAGGCTTGCAGGCTGGTCCATCTGGTGCTCGTCCCGTCGTGCTGATACGTCACCAAATAGGTGGGGCGGTGCACCCGTAGGGCAAGCGTAGGGAACAAGCGTGGACGACACCCGCCCAAGGGGCCACTTGCCCGAACCCTACCCATTCCGGGCCTATCCAGAGTGGCCCAACCTCGCCGCCATGATGTTCGGCCTCGCCCGCGGCTGGCCCGCCCGGCCGATGCTGCGCCATTGGCGGGACGGCGCCTGGCACGGCGTGTCCTGGGGCGAGTTCGCCCGGCGCGCTGCCTCCGCCGCCCGGGGCCTGCGCGCCGCCGGCGTCTCGGCCGGCGACCGCGTGCTGATCGTCAGCGAAAGCCGTCCGGAGGTGCCGATCCTCGAGGTCGCGCTGATGGCGATCCGCGCCGTGCCGGTGCCGGGCTATGCCACCAACACGCCGGAGGACCACGCGCATCTGCTGCGGGACAGCGGCGCGCAGGTGGCGGTCGCCTCCACGGCGGCGCTCGCCGACCGCGTGCTGGCCGGCGCGGCGCTGACCGGCGGGCTGGACCGGCTGCTGTGCATGGCGCCCGGGCGCGGCGTGCTGTTCTCCACGCTGGAAGCCGACCGCGCGACGCCCGACGACATCGCGGCGGAGGCGGACGAGATCCCGTCCGGCGCGCTCGCCTGCCTGATCTACACCAGCGGCACCTCCGGCCTGCCCCGCGGCGTCATGCTGCCGCATCGGGCGATCCTGTCCAACTGCCGGGGCGCTTTCGAGCTGGTGCGCCCGCTGCGCCTGCGGGACGAAACTTATCTCTCCTTTCTTCCGCTGTCCCACGCCTTCGAGCACACGGTCGGCCAGTTCTTCCTGCCGAGCCTCGGGACCGAGATCGTCTATAGCCGCGGGGTCGAGCACCTGGCTGCGGACATGCTGGCGGTGCGTCCGACGATCATGGCGGTGGTGCCGCGCGTGCTGGAAGCGATCCGCACCCGCGTCCTGCAGCAGGCCGGGCGGCAGCCGGCGTGGAAGCAGGCGCTGTTCCACCGGGCGCTCGCCGCCGGGCTGCGCCGGGCCGAGGGACAGGCGACGCTCGGCGACCGCGTCGCCGGGCCGCTGCTGGACCGTTTGGCGCTGCGCCCGGTGCGCGCCCGGTTCGGCGGGCGGTTCCGCGCGGCGATCTCCGGCGGCGCCCGCCTCGATCCGGAGATCGGGCGCTTCTTCCGGGCGCTCGGCCCCGTGGTGATGCAGGGCTATGGCCAGACGGAGGCCGGGCCGGTGATCAGCGCCAACTCGGCGGACGACCCGGAGAACGGCAGCGTGGGCCGCCCGCTGCAAGGCGTGGACCTGCGGATCGCCGGGGACGGCGAGATCCTGGTGCGCGGCGACCTGGTGATGGACGGCTACTGGCGCCAGCCGAATGCCACCGCGGAGGCGATCCGGGACGGCTGGCTGCACACCGGCGACCTCGGCCGGATCGACGCAGGGGGCGTGCTGACGCTCACGGACCGCAAGCGCGACATCATCGTCCTGTCGGGCGGCGAGAACGTCTCCCCGGCACGGATCGAGGAGCTGCTGATGCGGGAGCCGGAGATCCTGCAAGCCGTGGTCCACGGCGACGGCCACGCCGCGCTGTCCGCCCTGCTGGTCCCGGCCGAGGGGAGCGACGCCCCAAGCGTGGCCGCCGCCGTGGCGCGGGTCAACGCCCGCCTGTCCACGACCGAGCGCATCCGCCGGCACAGCCTGGTGCCGCCCTTCACGGTCGAGAACGGCCTCCTGACCCCGAGCCAGAAGATCCGCCGCGCCCACGTCCTGCGGATGCACCGGGGCGGGGAGGAGGCGAAGCGGGCGGGTTGATGCGAAAGGCTCAGCGCCGCAGGCGTTCGTAGAACGCCATGTCGGCGGCGAGCAGGTCGGCGACCCGGCGCCGGAGCACGGGGTCCGCCTTCATCTCCTGGCGCTCCGCCGTGTCCGCCGTCCTGTTCTCGTAGGTCTCGTCGGTGAGCGGGAGGCCCAGGTCGGCCCTGAGCCGCCCGAGGTCGGCGGCACGGGTCTCGTGAAAGCCGATGCAGTCGAACCGGCGCATGTCGAAGCCGCCGAAATAGGTCTCCGACATGAGGGTGGAGATGCCCGGGTAGGCCGCGAACTCCAGCACCGAGGGCCGCTCGCGGAGGAAGCGGGCGTGCACGCCGTGGCCGGGTTCGGGCAGGTCGATCCAGAAGAAGTAGATCGAGAACAGGTTATCGACGGGATGGCGCAGGAAGGTCAGCCAATACCCTTCCGTGGAAGCGTACCGCGAAGGGTGGAAATGCCCGTGGACCAACTGCTTGCCAGCCGGGAACGCGACGGCTTGGCGGTCCTCGGCGACAAGCGGATCATGGCCGTAGTCGAACAGCGCCTGGTCGCCGAGCAAGGCCTCGAACTGGCACTTGAGCGACGATCCCGCCGCCTTGGGGAAGTGGACGGAGACTGTCCGTTGCGGCGCGCTGTCCATGTCGTTCCCCCGCTTGGCTCAGGCCGATCAGCACCGGGCGGCACGGCGATCCGTCCACCGAATCCGCCCGAATGCGGAACGTTACATCCCGAGCGCGCGCCGGTAAACATCCAACAGCGATTCCTGCTCCTCCACTTCCGCCGGCTCCTGCTTGCGGATGCGGATGATCTGCCGCATCACCTTCACGTCGAAGCCGGCTGACTTCGCCTCGGCGAAGATGTCCTTGATGTCGCTGCCGAGCGCCTTGCGCTCCTCTTCCAGCCGCTCGATCCGCTCGATGAGGCTGCGCAGCCGGTCGGCCGCGATGCCGCCGACCTGGGCCTCCTTGGCGCGGCCCTCGTCCAGCGGGTCGTCGTCCAGGTTGTCGGTGCTGTCCAGGGCCATGGCGCCCCCCTCCATCGTGGTCAGGGGCGGGGCTTAGCGGCGCGGGGAGTCGGGGTCAATGCGCCGGGTTGGGCGCCGGGTTGCTCCGGGCAAAGGCCGCCTTCTGCTCCGCCGTGGCCTCGACCTGGTGCCGCGCCTGCCATTCCTTGTAGGGCATCCCATAGACGATCTCCCGGGCGTCGGGATCGGACAGCGGCACGTCCCGGGCCTCCGCCTCCTCGCGGTACCAGCGGGACAGGCAGTTGCGGCAGAACCCGGCCAGCGTCATCAGGTCGATGTTCTGCACGTCCGTGCGCTCCCGCAGGTGCGCCACCAGGCGGCGGAACGCGGCGGCCTCCAGCTCGGTGCGGGTCGTGTCGTCCATGGCGGGTGCGGTCATCGTGGGAACCCCTTTTCGGTCAAGCGTACGAGCCGGGATATGGCGTGCCGCCCGCCGGCGTGCCATCCCCTGCCCGAGTCGGCGGGGTCAGGACGGCTTGGCGGGACGGCAAAGCTGCGTCCATAGTACGGGTGCCATCCGGGAAGGGAACGCCGATGCCGTGGGACGATGCGCAGGCCCGCACCGCGTTGCGGGCGATGTTCGATGCGGCCGTCGCCAGCGCCGACCCGCGCCGGGTGCTGGCGGCGCATTTGCCGGAGCGTCCAGCCGGCCGGGTCGTGGTGGTCGGCGCCGGCAAGTCGGCCGCGGTGATGGCGGCGGCGCTGGAGGACGCCTGGCCCGGGGTGCCGATGGCGGGCGTCGTCGTCACCCGCTACGGCCACGCCGTGCCGACCCGCACGGTCGAGGTGCTGGAGGCGTCGCACCCGGTGCCTGACGCCAACAGCGAGCTGGGCGCGCGCCGCGTGCTGGCGGCGGTGGAGGGCCTGTCCCGGGACGACCTGGTGATCGCGCTGATGTCCGGCGGTGCGTCGGCACTGCTGGAGCTGCCGGCGCCGGGCCTGACGCTCGCGGACGCCGGGCAGGTGAACCGGGCCTTGCTGGCGAGCGGCGCCGCCATCGGCGAGATGAACGCGGTCCGCAAGCACCTGTCGGCCATCAAGGGCGGGCGCCTCGCCGCCGCGGCGCGTCCGGCCCGCGTCGTCACCCTCGTCATCAGCGACGTGCCCGGCGACGACCCGGCGACCATCGGCAGCGGCCCCACCGTGCCGGACGCCTCCACCTGGGCGGAGGTGCGCGCCATCGCGGCACGCTACGCCCTCCCGCTGCCCCGCACCGACGGCCCGGAAACCCCCAAGCCCGGCGAGATCGACGCCGACGTCCGGATGATCGCGACGCCCTCCATGGCGCTCGCCGCCGCCGCCGCCGCCGCCCGGGCGCACGGCCTCACGCCGCTGATCCTGGGCGACGCGCTGGAAGGGGAAAGCCGGGAACTCGGCACCGTGATGGCCGGAATCGCCCAGAGCGCCAGGACCTTCGGCCACCCGCTGCCCCCGCCCTGCGTGCTGCTGTCGGGTGGGGAGACGACGGTGACGATCGGCCAGGGTCCCGCCGGGCGCGGCGGACGCAACACGGCGTTCCTGCTGGGCCTCGCGGTCGCGCTGCGCGGGGCTGCGGGCATCTGGGCCTTGGCCGGCGACACCGACGGCATCGATGGGACGGAGGACGCGGCGGGCGCCATCGTCACGCCGAGCACGTTGACGCGGGCACGGCAGGTGGGGCTTGATCCGCGCGCCGTGCTCGCGGCGCACGACAGCTACGGCCTGTTCGACGCGGTGGGCGACCTGGTCCGCACCGGGCCGACGCTGACCAACGTGAACGACCTGCGGGCCGTGCTGGTCGCACCCGTTTAAGGAAACCCGATGCCCGCCCGAACCAAGCTCCGCCGCCGCCGGCGCACCAAGATCGTCGCGACGCTCGGCCCGGCCAGCTCCACGCCCGAGGTGCTGTCCCGCCTGTTCCTCGGCGGCGCCGACGTGTTCAGGCTGAACTTCAGCCATGGCTCCCATGCGGACCACCTGGCGCGGATCGCCATGATCCGGGCGCTGGAGGAGCAGTCGGGCCGGCCCATCGGCATCCTGGCGGACGTGCAGGGGCCGAAGCTGCGGGTCGGCAAGTTCCAGGGTGGGCGCATCGCGCTGCAGACCGGGCAGCCGTTCCGGCTCGACCTGTCGCCGGTGCCGGGCGACAGCCGCCGGGTCGAGCTGCCGCATCCCGAGATCATCGGGGCGGCCGGGATCGGCACCTCCCTGCTGCTGGACGACGGCAAGCTGCGGCTGCGGGTGGTGCGGGTGCGGGAGGACCACCTGGAGACCGAGGTGGTGACGGGCGGCAGCCTGTCGGACCGCAAGGGGGTGAACGTGCCCGACGTGGCGCTGCCGATCCCGGCGCTGACGGCCAAGGACCGGGCGGACCTCGACTTCGCCCTGGCGCACGGGGTCGATTACATCGGGCTGAGCTTCGTGCAGCGGGCGGAGGACGTGGCGGAGGCGAAGGCCATCACCGCCGGGCGGGCCTGGATCATGACCAAGCTGGAGAAGCCGCAGGCGCTCGACAACCTCGACGAGATCCTGGCGCTGTCGGACGCGGTGATGGTGGCGCGCGGCGACCTGGGCGTGGAGCTGCCGCCCGAGGAGGTGCCGCTGGCGCAGAAGCGCATCGTCCGCGCGGCGCGGGAGCGCGGCCTCCCCGTCGTCGTCGCGACGCAGATGCTGGAAAGCATGATCACCGCCCCTGCCCCCACCCGGGCGGAAGCGTCCGACGTGGCGACCGCCGTGTTCGACGGCGCCGACGCGGTGATGCTGAGCGCCGAGACCGCCGCCGGGCAGTACCCGTACGAGGCCGTCAACATCATGGACCGCATCATCGAGCGGGTGGAGCGCGACCCCGGCTGGCGCGCCATCACCGAGGCGAGCCGCCCGGCGCCGGAGCCGGTCTCGGCGTCGGCCATCGCCGCCGCGAGCCGGCAGGTGGCGCATACCGTCAAGGCCGCGGCCATCGTCGCGTTCACGGACGGCGGCAGCACGGCGCTGCGCGTGGCGCGGGAGCGTCCGGACTGCCCGGTGCTGGGCGTGAGCACGAGCCTCTCGACCGCACGGCGGCTTGCGGTGGTGTGGGGCGTGCACGCGCTGGTGACGTCCGAGGTGCACACGATGACCGAAGCGGTGACGCGGGCCACGCGGCTGGCGCGCGGCGAAGGCATCGCGACGCCGGGTGAGGAAGTGGTCGTGACGGCCGGCGTGCCGTTCGGCCAGCCCGGCACCACCAACTCGCTGCGCGTGGCGCAAGTGAAGTAAAGGGCATGCAGACCTCGGCTGGGTCGGGCGCGCGCCGGGCCGGCCGTATTTCGTCACCGACGCCGGCGCCCCCTGGACGCCCATCGGGCAGAACGACGCGGTCAGTTGGCCGGAATGGCGCGGCCTGCTGCACCGCCGCGACCTCGGCGCCGTCGAGCGGCATCTGGCCCGCCTGCGCGACAGCGGCGTGACCTGCCTGCGGTTCATGCTGGAATACGCGCAGACCGGCGAGCACTTCTTCGAGCAGCCGGCCGGCACCTTCAACCCGGCGATGGTCCAGTTGTGGGACGACCTGTTCCGGCTTGCGGCGGCGGCCGGGCTGCGCGTCCTGCTGACCCCGTTCGACACGTATTTCCATTGGGTGCGCTGGGACCTGCACCCCTACAACGCCAGGAACGGCGGCCCCTGCCCCGACCGCACGGCCCTGCTGGTGCATCCGGGCGTGCGGGCGCTGGTCAAGGCGCGGCTGGCCTTCGCCACCGGGCGCTGGGGCGGCAGCGGCGCCCTGTTCGCCTGGGACCTGTGGAACGAGATGCACCCGGTGCAGGGCGAGGACCGGCCCGGCTGCTTCGACGACTACATCGGCGACGTCGGGCCGTTCCTGCGCGGCCTGGAACGGCGGCTGCACGGCCGGGCGCACCCGCAATGCGTGTCGGTGTTCGGGCCGGAGCTGCACTGGAAGCCCTGGCTGAACGCGCCGGTGTTCCGCCACCCGGCGCTCGACTTCGCCAACAACCATTTCTACGAGGAAGGCACCATCGACGACCCGCGCGACACCGTCGCCCCGGCGCTCGCGGTCGGCCGACTGGTGCGGGAGGCGCTGGCGGAGATCACCGACCAGCGCCCGTTCTTCGACAGCGAGCACGGCCCGATCCACGCCTTCAAGGACCACGGGACCACCCTGCCGGAGCCGTTCGACGACGAGTACTTCCGGCACCTGCAATGGGCGCACCTGGCGTCCGGCGGCGCGGGCGGCGGGATGCGCTGGCCGAACCGCGACCCGCACGGCCTGACGCCCGGGATGCGGCGGGCGCAACGGGGCCTGGCCGGCTTCCTGCCGCTGGTGGACTGGCCACGTTTCGACCGGCGGCCCATCGCGGCGGGCGTCAGCGACCCGGCGGTGGCGAGCTTCGCGTGCGGGGACGCGCGGCAGGCAGTGCTGTGGCTGCTGCGCACCACGCCGCTGCTGCCGGACGGCCGGGTCGATCCGGGCTGCCGCTCGGCCGTGTCGGTGCGGGTGCCGGGCCTGGCGCCCGGACGCTACTTGGCGGCGACGTGGGACACGCGCGCCGGGTGCGAGGCCGGCCGCGTGCCGGTCCTGGCCGACGCCGAGGGCGCGAGGCTCGACCTGGCGGCGATGCCCGCGGACGTTGCGGTGGCAATCCATCCCGCATAGGGTTGTCGGCGGCTCAGGCGTGTGTTCGTATCATGGGCAATCCGGCCTTCAGAGCCGCACACAGGGAGTTGAGACCATGGGCTTGCCCCATCTGACCCGCCGGGCGTTCGCGTCCGCCGCCGCGGCTGCCGCGGCCTTTCCGCGTTTCGCCCGCGCCGAGGACACGATCAAGATCGGCGCCGTGTTCCCCTCCACCGGCGCGGCGGCGGAGGCCGGCAAGCTGCAGATGAACGGCGCCCGCCAGGCGCTGGAGGCGGTCAACGAGAAGGGCGTGCTGGGCCGCAAGCTGGAGCTGGTGGTCGAGGACGACCAGACCACCAACCCCGGCGCCGTGCTGGCGTTCAGCCGCCTGGCCGGGCGCCCGGAGATCGCGGCGTTCATCGGCTCGATCCGCAGCACCCAGGTGCACGCCATGGCGCCCGACGTGCTGAAGGTCGGCAAGCCCATGATGTTCGGCGGCACCGACCCGACGCTCACCCAGCAAGGCAACAAGTGGCTGTTCCGCTGCCGCCCGAACGACAGCTACTCCGCCAAGGTGATCGCCGAGTTCGGCGTGGGCGACCTCAAGAAGCAGAAGTGGGCGGTGGTGTACTCGACCGACGCCTTCGGCACCAACGGGTCCAAGGCGCTGGAAGCGGCGCTCAAGGACCGCGGGATCACCCCGGTGCTGATGCAGGGCTACACCAACCAGGCGTCGGACTACACCGCCGTCGTGCTGGCGGTGCGGCAGTCGGGCGCGGACGTCCTCGGCAGCTACTTCACCTTCGAGGGCGACCTCGGCATCTTCGCCCGCCAGCTCCGGCAGCTCGGCGTGACGATCCCCTGGGTCGGTTCGCCGTCCATCGTCAACACCACGGCGCTGAACCTCGCGGGCCGCGCGCTGTTCGGCACCTACGGCGTCGCGGACTATGCCGCCGACGCGACCCCGGCGTCTAAGGCGTTCGCCGACCGCTACCAGGCGCTGTATAAGGCGAACGCGGACGGCCAGTCCTCCTGGACGTTCGACGCGGTGAACCTGCTGGCCCGGGCCATCGGCGACGCCGGCAGCACCGAGCCGGAGAAGATCCGCGCGGCGCTCGCCGCCATACGCGGCTTCGAGGGCGCGGAGGGCGAGTACAACTTCGACGACAAGGGCGACGGCCTGCGCGGCTACAACGTGGTGAAGAACGAGGCCGGCAAGGTCGTGTTCGACCGCCGGATCGAAGTGAAAGAGTAAAGTTGGTCCCGCAACTGCTGTTCACCGGCCTCGGCATCGGCGCGATCTACGCGCTGGTGGCGCTCGGCTTCGTGCTGCTGATCCGGGCGGCGAGCGTGGTGAACTTCGCCCAGGGCGAGTTCTCCATGCTGGGCGCCTATGCCATGGTGGTGCTGTCGGACATGCTCGGCGTGCCGTACTGGGTGGCGCTGCCGGTCGCCGTCGCAGTGATGGCCGGGTTCGGCGTGCTGTTCGCGGGAGCGACCTACTGGCCGCTGCGCCACCGCGGGCAGATGCCGGTGATCATCAGCACCATCGGCGCCAGCATCTTCCTCGCCAACACCGTGCTGGCGCTGTATGGCCCCAGCCCGGCGGTGCTGCCCGGGCTGTTCGACACGCCGGGCTTCGAGGCCGGCGGGGTGTTCATGGACAGCCAGTACATCGCCATCATGGTGACGGCCGCCGTCATGGTGCTGCTGCAGTTCCTGATCTTCGAGAAGACCCTGCTCGGCAAGAAGCTGCAGGCCACCAGCC
>CAXTTB010000018.1:0-17644 GCA_964246905.1 uncultured Acetobacteraceae bacterium
GGGCGGGGGCTGCGGCCTATGTCTTGGTGGCCGTGCTGATCGCCGCGGGTGGCGGGCTGTTCAGCGAGCTGTCGGCGCCGATGCTGGCCGCCTTTGTGCTGTATGCGGCGTTCGCGGCGCTGATCCACGAGCTGATCGTGGGCCTCGCGGCCATGCACTCCGGCTGGTTCCCGGCGTTCGCGGTGGCGCTCATCACCCTCATCGTCGGGATGCTGGCCGGGTTTCCCCCGGTGTCGCTCGCCCTGCTCGTCGGGTTCTCCGCCGCGACCGGGCCGGCGTTCGCCGACATGGGGTATGACCTGAAGGCCGGCTACATGCTGCGCGGGCTGGGGGCGGACCCGGCGTTCGAGGCCGACGGGCGGCTGCAGCAGTATCTCGCGGCCATGTTCGCCTTTGCGGTCGCGGCCGTCGTGGTGCTGCTGTCCTACCGCGGCTACTTCGCGGCGGGCCTCGTGGCGCCGGTGGCGAAGGTTTACGTCGCCACCATCAACGCGGGCGCGACGCCCGGGGTGGCGTGGCAGTTGTTCCTGTGGGCCGTTCCCGGCGCACTGCTGCAGGTGCTGGGCGGGCCGAGGCGGCAGCTCGGGGTGCTGTTCGCCACCGGCATGCTGCTGGTGTTCCCCGCCGCGGGCTGGGCGGTGCTGGCCGGGGTCGCGCTGCGGCTGGGCTACGCCCGGGTCCGCGGCGCCCCGGCGGCTGGCGAGATGGAAGTGTTCGCGGGCGGCGTCATCGCCGGCGACGCGCTGACGGGGTTCGCCAAGGGGATGGCCGCCAACATCGGGCGGTAGGGGCGCATTGCTGATCCAGCCCGGCAGGTGGATCAACCGTAAGCGGCGCGGCGTCGTCACATCCCTTCCGCTTGGCTGACTGTGCTGCGCTTGGGCCACGGACGATGTGCGGCTGCCCGAGTTCGAGATCCCCGATGGCGCATCACCTCATACCAGCAGCCTCTTGCATCGACCCCTTTCCGTCATTGCCAGGAGCGCAGCGACGCGGCGATCCAGGGCAACCGGCAGGGTGCTTGCCGTCCTGGATCGCCGCGCCGCAAAGGCGGCCCGCAATGACGGGGAGAAGTCAGGGCAAAGCGCCGTTGGTATCAGGCCGGCTTCACTGCCTAGGCCGGCGGGATGCCGCACTCCGTATGGGCCGCGGCCGAGCCGGCCGAGGTTCGGGTCACAGGCACGGGGCCGTTCGTCCTGAACGGCCTCGCCCCCGCCGACGGTCCCGGCCCCGCGCAATGGAAGCCAGTCCCCATGCGGTGAAGTCCTGCGCAGAGCGGCAGCGGAGCCACGTTGCAGGCGCTCGGCCACGTCGTCCATACTCGGTCGCGGGAGGATTGCACGCATGACCGCACCGACGACGCCCCGGCTCACGCTCGAAAGGATCGACGCGCGCGTGCTGAGCGTGCCGCTCCGCCGCCCGATCATCGGCAAGGTCGGCGAATACCACCATTGGCCCTTCATCCTGGTCGATGTCGTCACGGCGGAAGGCGTCGTCGGCCACGGCTACCTGGAGCCGTACCGTGCAAGCGCCACGAGATCCATCCTCGCCCTGATCGACGACATGGCGGCGCACGGGCGCGGCAAGCCGATCGCGCCGATTGACCGTTTCGAGGACGCGATGCGCGTCCTGCACTTCAACGGCCGGCAGGGCACGCCGTTGATCGCGATGGCCGGCATCGACATGGCGATGTGGGACGCGCTGGCCAAGGCAGCCGGGGTCCCGCTGGCCGTGCTGCTGGGCGGGACGGTCGGCCCGGTGCGCGCCTACAACACCAACGGGCTGTGGCTCATCCCGCTGGAGCGGATCGCGGACGAGGCGGCGTCGCTGGTGGCGGAGGGCGGGTTCAAGGCGATCAAGATCCGGCTCGGCCGCGACCACGTGCGCGAGGACGTGAAAGCGATCTCGGCGGTGCGCCGGGCCTTGGGCGAGGACATCATCCTGATGAGCGACTTCAACCAGGGCCAGTCGCTCACGGCGGCGCTGCGCCTGCTGCACGCGCTCGACGACCAGGGGCTGGAGTGGTTCGAGGAGCCGGTCGTGTTCGACGACTATGCCGGCTGCGCGCGCCTGGCGAACGAGCTGAGGACGCCGGTCATGATCGGCGAGAACATCTTCGGGCCGCGCGACTTCCTCCGTGCCGTCCAGGCGGGCGCGGCCGATTGCTACATGCCGGACCTGATGCGCATCGGCGGGGTCACGGGCTGGCTCCGCACCGCCGCCATCGCCGGCGCGGCCAACCTGCCGCTGTCGAGCCATCTCTACCCCGAGTTCTCCGCCCACCTGCTGCGGGTGAGCGAGAGCGCCGATTGGCTGGAATGGCGGGACTGGGGCAACCCGTTCCTGGCGGAGCCGTTCCCGGTCCGCGACGGCGCGATCCACATCCCGGACCGGCCGGGCGCGGGGATCGCGTGGGACGAGGCCGCCGTGAAACGGTTCTCCGTTTAGCGCCCCCGCCGCGGCGGAAAGGCGGGCCAGGCTCTACCCGGCCCGTCCGCTCACATCGGCGGGTTGATGCCGTTCGCGCCGACCACGAGGAAGGCGGCGGCCGGCGTGCCGTCTGCGCTTTTAGGAGCGATGACGAGGGCGCGGGCGCCGGGCTTGACGATGCCGCGGTCGGCAGGCTCGAAGGCCACGACGGGCGTGTCCTCGGGCACGACCACCTTCCGCTCGCCGCCCTGGTAGTTGACCGTCATCGTGCGCCCGCTGGTTCCCGTCAGCGCGCCCACCGCGCCGTTGGTCATGGTGTTGGCCCCCTCCAGGTCCCAGGGGTAGTGGCCGTCGCCGGTGCCGCGCATGCTTTCCGGGAAGACGTGCACCTCCATCGCCTTGAGCGTACCGTCTGGCTGAGGCGCGGCGGAGGTGCCGATATAGGTGTTGGGCTTGATGTCGCCCAGTTGGGCGCCGGTCGCGCCGACGATCCGGGTGTCGGGCGTGAGCTTGAACGTGGCCTTCTGGCCGCCCCGCGTGCCAAGGACGAGCGTGTCGCCGTCCAGGCGCTCGATCGTGCCCCGGGTCCGGGGGGGCGGCTCGGCCGCACGGGCCGCCCCGGCGACGGCGAGCAGCAAAGCGGCGATGAACGCGACGGCCGCCGCGGTGGCGGGCGATTTGCGCTTGTTCATGGCTGTCTCCTCCTTTGTTGTTGCATTTGAGTCACTTCATGCCGGATAGCCAGAAGGATTTTTCTCACTGTTCGACAAGTTCAAGCAGTGTGGATGGGAATGAGGCTGTCAAGTCGAGGCTTACACGTCGCTAGGAACGTAACGTCCTGGAATGTCAGCTTTGCCGTGGCGTCATCCATCAATCAATGGATGACGGCCTTTTAGCCCGGTCCGGACTTGGCCTGCGGTGAACTGCTAAGTGATTTTGGCATGAGCGCCGTTGCGCTGTTCCTCCCAAATAACGACGTGGCGGCACAGGGCGCCGTGGCGGGCGATGCACCGACCACCCGAACGCCACAGGCTTGCCTCCAGACATATTGAACCAGGATTCGTGCTTGGGCGTGTGGTGGACCTCAAGCCGATCAGGCAGGCCTTTTGTGTCTGGCCGCCAGCGCCATGCCAATCGCACAGGCCGCCGGTGTGCTGGTCCGCAAGCTGCGTCAGGCAGCGAGGACCGTTGGTGCGAACGGCTTGCGGAGGCCGGACTGCTCCAGCAACGGCATCACGTCTTTTTCCCATCGCGCGATGCCGTCGGTGTAGTCAACCCAGGTCAGCGAAATGCCGTCGAGTCCGATGCCCGACAGCGTCTCGATCGTGTTGACGATCCTCTCCGGCGTGCCGATCAGCGGGTAGCCGCCCCAGCCCGCCTTGAAATGGAACTTGAAGCGCTCCGCCTCTTCCGGCGACCAGATGCCAGTCTCGACGCCCAGCGTACGCAGGATGTTGGCAGTGGCCACGTCGTCGCCGTGATCCTCGGCGTAGTAGCGCAGGTAGTCCTCCGCCTCCTTCTGCGTGTCCCGCTGGACGACGTACACGTAGCACCAGACCTGGATGTCCCGGTTGTAGCGCTCGCGCGCAAGGGTCTTGTAGCGGGCGATCTGCGCGCGGGCGTTGTCGATGTTCACGGGATCGAGCAGCAGGTAGACCATGTCACAGTTGCGCGCCGCAAAATCCATGCCCTTGGGCGACCCGCCCGCGTTCATCAAGGGCGGAAACGGTTTCTGGATCGGCTTCGGCTGGGCGAAGCCGCGCTTGATGTGGAAGAACCTGCCTTCGAAGTCGAAGTAGTCCTCCTCTTTCCACAGCCTCCTGACGACATCGACCCATTCCTGGGCGTAGTCGTACCGTGTGTCGTGCTCCATCATCTTGCCGCCGAACATCTCCATCTCCGGGGTGAACCAACCACAGACGATGTTGATGCCGTAACGGCCGCCGCTGATCTGATCGACGGTCGCAGCCTGCTTGGCGGCGACAATCGGGTGGATCGTCGGCACGTGCTGCGTGGCAAGGATGGACGGGTTGCGCGTGCTGGCGCCAAGGCCGGCCGCCCAGGTCGTGGTTTCGAAACTGATGCCGTTGAAGTTGGTGTCGCCGTCGAAGCCGCGCCAACGGCCGAGCGGAACGAGCGCCTCGAACCCCATGCGGTCGGCCGCCTGGGCCATCCTCAGGTCGCGGTCCCAGTCCGGGATGTGCCGTTCGGGTGCCATGGTGATGGCGCAGCCGTTGCTGGCGTTGAAGCCGAAAACGCCC
Source organism: uncultured Acetobacteraceae bacterium (assembly GCA_964246905.1). Classification (GTDB taxonomy): domain Bacteria; phylum Pseudomonadota; class Alphaproteobacteria; order Acetobacterales; family Acetobacteraceae; genus CAHJXG01. The sequence continues at coordinate 4,692 of CAXTTB010000018.1, forward strand.
AGCTTCATCTTGTTGTCGTTGAAGATCGGGTTGGTGTGAGTGCGGTCCCGTCCGTTGATCAGGCTGTTCATGAACTCTCCCCTTGGTCGGCGGCGATGGGAGCGGCGGATCGGCCGGGCCGGTCGAGGCCCCGTGCCGCCTCTGGATCAAGCGGCAACCGCTCGGACCGCCTGTGCCGGCACGTGCCTGCCGTTTACCCTCGGACGCCTTGTTGCGCGATCATCCTCGCTGCCGCAGCCTTGCCGGTTTGGCGCCCTCCGATCAACAAACATACGGTTATGGCGCACATAACGCGGCGCAAGGTCCTCCGCCGTGGGCCGATCAATGCGGGGTCGCCCAATCCGACTTCATCGGCGCGTCAGGTCGGCGCAGCGCCGATCTGACGCAGCAGCCCGAGGTTGTCGAGCAGCGCCCAGTGCTCGACCAGCCTGCCGTCGCGAATGGCGAACAGGTCCATGACGGGGATGTCGATCGGCCGCCCGGTCGCGGGAACGCCCATCAGGTCGCCGCCATGGCTGCCCGTCACGCGCAGGCGCACCAGGACCTTGTCGCCCTCGGCCACCACGTCCTCAATCGGCAACGCCATGTCGGGGATGCCCGGCAGCAGCGCGTCGGCCAGTCTCTTCACGCCTGCCGGGCCGACCACCTCGAACGGCAGCCCGGGATCGTGGCGGCGGAAGTCCGGCGCGATGTGCTCGTTCCACCATCCCTCGTCCGCCGCCAGGAACGCCGTGAAGTAGTCGCGCGCAAGCTGCTTGTTGGTGTCGGAGGTGGACATGTCTGCTCCCGTGCCGTCGCGTACTGGTCAGATGTAGGGTTCGGTGGCGGCGAACGCCGGCCGTCCGGCAAGCGCGTCCCGCAGCGCCTGCAGGCGCGGGATCGGCTCCTGCCACGCCGCGTCCTTGAAGCGCAGGCGCAAATAGTCCACCGCCACGGCGGCCGTGATCGCCGCGATGTCCGGCACGCCCCCGCCATACCGGGGCGGCTCCGCCTCCAGCGCGTGGAACCCGGTCACGATGGAACGGCGGCGGCGCAGGCCGACCCGCGTCTCGCCCCAGTCCGGGTCCATCTGCATGGTGCCGGTGACGATGTTGGCCATGGCGTCGATCACGCCCATCGCCCGCCCGGCCTGCGACACGACCCGGTCCAGCGCCCCATCCGGCCCGCCGGGCAGCAGCGAAGGCTCCGGGTGCTTCTTCTCCAGCCACAGCAGGATCAGCAGGCTTTCCGTGAGCGGCAGGCCGCCGTCGGTCTCCAGCGCGGGCACGCGGGCCGCGGGGTTGAGCGCCAGCAGCGCCGGGTCGTCCGCCCACGGGTTGACCATCTCGGTCGCCGACAGGTCGAAGCCCTTTTCGCCGAGCGCGATGCGGGCGATGCGGGCGTAGGGCGAGGTGGTGTTGCTGATGATGCGCACGGGTCTTCCTCAGTCGCCCGCGACAAGGCTGTAGCCGAGCCGCGGGAAATGCACATGAACGGTTCCGGCCCGCTCGTCCTGGTGCCGGATGGTGATGCGGTCCGGGGTCGTCGCGATCAGGGTGCCGCGCACCGGGTCGCCCGCTTCCTTTGCCCGGACCATGACCGGCGCGCCGGCAGGCAGGTCCGAAGGGTCGCCGGGCGCCACTCCGGCCGTCGGCTCCGGCGTGGCGGCGCGCGCCGTCTCCAGCGCCGCCTCCGCGGTGATGTCGTGGCGGTCGCCATGGCCGACGGCGGCCACCCGCTCCATCCAGGGCAGCAACGGACGGAGCGGAAGCATCGCCTCCGCCTCCGCGCCGCCGTTCTTCCGGACGAACCAGAGCGTGTGGTAGGCGGACAGGTCCGCCGCCGACAGGTTGCGGCCCAGCAGGAACGGCCGGCCGTCCTTCAGCATGTCGGCGAGCACCCCCATCGCCGCAGCCATCCGCTGCCGGTTGACCGGCAGGTCGCGCAGGGACGCGGCGCGGCCGAAATCGTGCTTCATGAACGCGATCCGGTCGGCGATGAACTCCGCCGGGATCGCGTCGCCGATGATGCTGGTGGCCAGCGACGCCGCCGGGATGAAGCAGGCCTCGTCCGCCCACTGGCTGAGGGCGGCGTTCAGCCCTGCCTGCTCGTCCGGAAACAGCGTCGGCTCCGGATGCCGCCGGTCGAGCTCGCGCAGGATCAGCAGCGTGTCGCAGTACACGTCCGCCCCCACCTGCAGCACGGGCGCCCGGCGATACCCGGCCGTGAGCGGCATCAGGTCCGGCTTGGGCGGCCAGATCGGCACCTGCACCGACTGCCAGGGCAGGCTCTTGCAGCCCATCGCCAGCCGGATCTTCTCGCCGAAGGGCGACAGGTCGTAATGGTGCAGGATCAGGTCGGGCACGGTCGTTCCTTGCGCTGCGCGGGTTGTCAGGCGAGGCAGCGGTCGAGGATCGCTTCCGCCTGCGTCACCGTCATCTTGCGGGCGGACGGGCAGGCGATCACGGTGCGGTCGCCGGCGCCGGTCCAGTCGAAGCCGCGGGCGGCGATGCCGGCATACAGGCCGGGCACGGCCCGCTGCGCCATCTCCCGCACGCGGCCGGCCGGCAACTGCCCGGGCGTGAAGCGGTCGGGGAAGCCGATGTCGGCATACAGCCCGCGTATCGCGTCCGCGCAGGCCTCGATCATCCCGGCGCGGCTCAGCCCCGAATGGTCCACCTCCAGGGCGTCCGCCATCGGCTTCACCTTCTCCGGCAGCACGGTCAGGTTGAAGGCGAGCACGTGGGGCAGCAGCACGCCCACGCCGTAGGGATGCGGCAGATCCAGGTGCCCTTCCATCGGCAGGGAGAGCGCATGGCCATGGCCGAGCCGGGCGTTGCCGCAGGCGATGTTGGCCATGCAGGAGGCAACCAGGTTGTCCTCCCGCGCCCGCTCGTCGTCCGAGTTGATGGACGCGCGCAGGGACGCGAACTGCAGCCGGACCGACGCCAGCGCCAGCGCGTCGGTGATGGGCGAGGCGATGCCGCTGAGATAGGCTTCCACGCCGTGCGTCAGCGCATCCACCGCCGGCAGGGCGGCCACGTGCATCGGCAGCGAGCGCAGCGTCGCCGGGTCCAGGATGGCGGCGTCCGGGAACGAGAGCGGCCCGCCTCCCAGCAGTTTCAGATGGCGGGACTCGTCCTTCACGATGGTCCACTGCGACACTTCGGAACCCGACCCTGCCGTGGTCGGCACCATGATCATCGGCAGCGCCTTCTTGTCGAAGGTGCCGACCCCCGTGCACTCCGCCATCGGCTTGAGGTTGGTGGCGACGATGGCGATGCCCTTGCCGGTGCACATCACCGACCCGCCGCCGATGCACACGACGCCGTCGATGCCCTCCCGCCGCACGCGCGCGCCCTCGCTGTCGATGTGGGAGCAGCGCGCGTCGATCCCGCACTCGTCGAAGCGGGCAATGGCCAGCCCCGCCGCCTCCAGCGCAGACAGCGCCGCGGCATGGAACGGCTGGGCGGAGATGACCGGGTCGGACACGACCAGCACCCGCGTCATCCTCAGCTCGCGGGCCAGCGAGCCGATGGTGCCGAGCGCGCCCTGCCCGGCGACCACGCGGGTCGGCATGTAGTAGTTGGTTGCCACGTTCGTTCCCTCACCCCGCCAAAGCCGTTCCACCCGCAGGCTCAGCCGTGCTTGATGATGGTCGTGCGGAGCTGCGAAACGTCGTGCAGCGCCGCAAACCCCTTCTCGCGCCCGTGACCGGACTTCTTCATGCCGCCGAACGGCAGCTCGATCCCGCCGCCGGCGCCGAAGCTGTTGACATAGACCTGGCCGGCCTTGATCCCGCGCGACACGCGCACCGCCCGGTTGCCGTCGAGCGACCACACCGCCGCCATCAGCCCGTAGTCGGTGCCGTTCGCCAACCGCACCGCATCGGCCTCGTCGTCGAACGGCAGCACGGACAGCACGGGGCCGAACACCTCCTTGTGCGCCAGCTCGTTGGACCGCGGAACCGGGCCGTACACGCGCGGCGCGACGAAGAAGCCCCCGTCCGGCACGCCGGCCGCCACCTGGCCAGCGGCCAGCACGGGCACGCCGCCGGCCGCCGCGCGGTCGAAGAAGCTCTCGATGCGCTTCTTCTGGGTCTCGTTGATCACCGGGCCGAGATCGCGGTCCATCTCCGGCGTGCCGGCGACCAGCGCCGAGAAGCGGTCTGCCAGCGCCCCCACCACCTTGTCGTAGGCCCGCTTCTCCACCAGCACGCGCGACCCGGCGGAGCAGGTCTGGCCGGCGTTCTGGACCATGGTGGTGGCGATGGTGGAGGCTGCCAGGTCGAGGTCGGCGTCGCCGAACACCACGTGCGGCGACTTGCCGCCGAGTTCCAGCGTGCAGCCGATGTGGTTGCGGGCGGCCGCGGCCTGGATCAGGGTGCCCACCTCCGGGCTGCCGGTGAAGGAGATGAAGTCGATGCCAGGGTGCGACGACAACGCCGCGCCCGCCTCCTCGCCCAGGCCCGGCACCACGTTCAGCGCCCCTTCGGGCAGGCCGCAGCCCGCGGCCAGCTCCGCCAGGAACAACGGCGTCAGGCAGGCGTCCTCGGCGGGCTTGACGACGCAGGCGTTGCCCATGGCCAGCGCCGGGGCGACCGTGCGGCCGAACATCTGCGCCGGGTAGTTCCACGGGATGACGTGCCCGGTCACGCCGTACGGCACGTGCTCCGTGGTGACGAAGTAGCCCGGCAGGAACGGGATGGTGTCGCCGTGCACCTTGTCCGCCGCGCCGCCGTAGTACTCGAAGTAGCGGGCGGTCGCGATCATGTCGTTGCGCGCCTGCTTCATCGGCTTGCCGGTGTCGCGCGCTTCGAGCTGCGCCAGCTCCTCCGCATGGTCGGCGATGGCGAGGCCGATCCGGCTCAGGACGCGCCCGCGCTCCATGGCGCTCAGCCGGCTCCAGGCGCCGCCCTCGGACGCCGCGCGCGCGGCGGCCACCGCGAGGTCCACGTCCGCCGAGTTGCCGGCGGCGATCTCGGCGAAGGCGCGGCCGTCCGCCGGGGCGACCACCTGGATGGTCCTGCCGGACGCGCCGGGCTGCCAGCGGTTGTTGACGAAGACGCCCTTGGCCGGCGTGGTGGTGAGCTGCAGGTTCATGACGCGCCTTCCTTGCGGACCGGCCCGCGGCGGGAACCGGGCGCCATGGCGTCCCTGTCCCGTGATCCGCCGGCCGGCGTGTTGGCGTCACACTCAAGGGCCGGAGGCCATCCCGCCAAGACAGTTTTGCGTTGCCCGGCATAAGGGCCGGCTATGGCAGGGTGGACACGCGCATCCGGGCGGAGCGCCAGGTCCCGGACCGGACCAGCTCGGCCAGCGTGGTCCGGCACAGCCCCTCGATGGCCCGGACCGCGTTGGACAGCGGCCGGTCCGTGGGCATCGCGAGGTGCACGGTGCGCATGAGCGGCGGGCCGAACGGCCAAGTCCGCAAGCGGTTCTCCTCGACTTCCCGGACGACGGCATGGGCCGGGAGGACGGACACGCCGAGGCCTCGCTCCACCATGACCTTGATGGATGCGTAGGCGTCGATCTCGACTTCGGGGACCAGGCGCAGGCCGTGCTCGGCCGCCTTTTCATCCAGGTGGTCGCGCAGGCCATGGCCGGGGCCTGGCAGCACCAGGGGGTGGTCGGCCAGGGCGGCCAGCGTCACGGGACCGTCGGGCGGCAGCGCCGAACCGCCCGCGCCGAGGACGCCGGACGCGGCGGACCCCGGGCCGAACAGCACCAGCTCCTCCGACAGCAGGCTGACGGAGCGCAGCCCGCGGTCCTCCACCACCGCATACAGCAGCCCGAGATCGACCCGGCCCAGCCGCAGCCAGTCCAGCACGTAGCCGCTCATCGCCTCCGCCACGCGCAGCTTGATCCGGGGGAACCGCTCGCGCGCCGCCAGGACCAGCGGCACGCCCAGGATCTGGGCGATGGAGGACGGCAGCCCCAGCCGGACCTCGCCGGCCGGCTCGGCCGTGCTGCCGCGTATCTCGGCCCGCGCCTGCTCGAACTGGCCGAGGATGAGCCGGGCGTTGCGCAACAGGATCGCGCCCGCCTCCGTCGGCTGCACGCCCTGGGTCGTCCGGAACAGCAGCGGTACGCCCAGGTCGGCTTCCATGTTGCGGATGTGCATGCTGAGCGCCGGCTGCGCCACGTTGAGCTGCAGCGAGGCCCGGGTGATGGAGCCGCACTGGATGATGGCCACGAAGTAACGCATCTGCCGCAGGTCCATGGTGTTCCCCCGTGCCGGCGCGTGGGCCGCGACGGCTTGCCGCCCAGCGTAGCGGAAACCGGCGGGGCTGGCGTCGGCGGAGCGCACGGCGTCAGGATGCGAGTCCATGCGGGAGCACGCGGAGCCGGGTGCGTCGGGGGCCGGGCCTGGCCAAGCGGCTGGGCGCGGGCGCCGCCGGGTCGAGTACCCTCCTGCTTGCCGTCAGCCCGCCGTGAAGGGGCAGCCGCTCTGCGCGGCTGGCTTGAACAGCGAGGCGCCCGGGAGCGTGCCGAGCACATTGTAGATGTCCGCCGGTCCCTTGGACTGCTTGGGGGTCTTCACCTCCACCAGCAGCATGTCCATCACGACCCGGCCATTGGCCAGGATATGGGCGTTGCCCAGCATGTTGCCGGTGATCGGCATCCCCTTCATCGCCGCGTCCACGGCCGCCGCGTCGTCCGTCCCGGCCTTCGCGACGGCCTGGAGGTAGTGGGTGGTCGATACATAGGCCGCGGCATGGCCCATGGTCGGGACCTGCTTGCCGTTGCGCGCCATGAAGCGGCTGGCCCAGGCGCGCGTGGCGTCGTTCGCGTCCCAGTAGAAGCTGACGGGGAAGCGGAGGCCCTGCGCCGTGTCCAACCCCATCGCCACCGTGTTGTTGGCGAACACCAGGAATGACGCCAGCGGCTTGGAGATGCCGAATTCGCGGGCCTGCTTGATGGTGTTCACCAGGTCCGGCCCGGCGTTCGCCAGCCCGATCACGTCCGCGCCCGAGGACTGCGCCTGCAGCAACGGCGAGGACATGTCGGTCGTGCCGAGCGGGTGCTTGATCTCGCCCGCCACGCTGCCGCCCGCTTCGCGCACCGCCTTGCCGGCGTCGTTCGCCAGCCCGTTGCCGAACACATAGTCGGCGGTGATGAAGAACCACGCCTTCCCCCCGCCCTGCACGACGCCGCGCACGACCGCGTTGGCCAGCTCGCCCGTGGATGGCACCCACTGCGAGCCGTACGGCGAGCAGTTGGCGCCCGAGAACTGCGACGCGTAGCCGCCGGTGACGAGCGTGGTGACCTTGCGGTCCTTGGCATAGCCCTGCACCGCCAGGCCGACGGAACTCGCGCCGCCCAGCACCAGCACGGACGCCTTCTTCTCGTCAACCAACTGACGGGCCAGGGTGGAACCGACATCCGGCTTGTTCTGGTGGTCAACGGACAGCACCTCGATGGGGCGGCCCAGCACGGTGCCGCCGAAGTCCTCGACCGCCATCTGGGTCGCCAGCACCATGTTCGGGCCGCCATTGCCGGAATACACGCCGGACAGGTCCTCGACGACGCCGATCCGGAACGGCGCCTGCGCCTGTGCGCCGCCCGGGACGGCGGCCACTGCCAGCATGGCCGCGACAGCCAGGCCGGTGCCGACCCTCTTGCGCGGTTGGGCGTTGCTGTTCCCCATGGCTGCTCCTCCCTGTTGTTGCCGGCCGCGGCTGCCGCCCGGCGGCGCTTCGGCTCGACGGGTAACGAGGGGGGCTGCTGGGCGTCCAATACTTTGACGGAACGGCCGTCATCGCTTCATGCAATGGCGCCCGGAACGGCCGGCGGTCAGGCCGGCACGGGAGCCGGCGCCGACCGCTTCCAGCGCGCCGGCCCGGTGCGGTGGATGGAGTTGCCCTGCGTGTCCACGGCGACGGTGACCGGCATGTCCTGCACGACGAACTCGTGGATGGCCTCCATGCCGAGGTCGGCGAACGCGAGGACGCGGGCGGAGCGGATCGCCTTGGACACCAGGTAGGCCGCGCCGCCGACCGCGGTCAGGTAGGCGCAGCCGTTCCGGGCGATGGTCTCGACGGCCGCGGGACCGCGCTCCGCCTTGCCGATCATCACCAAGAGGCCGGTGGCGGGCAGGACCGCCTCCAGGAACTTGTCCATCCGGGTGGACGTCGTGGGGCCGGCAGGGCCGACCGCCTCGCCTTCCACCGCGTCCACCGGGCCGACGTAGTAGATGGCGCGGCCGCGCAGGTCCACCGGCAGCGCCTCGCCGCGCGCCAGCATCTGCGTCATGCGCAGGTGCGCCGCGTCGCGGCCGGTCAGCATCCGGCCGGACAGCAGGATCGTCTCGCCCGCGCGCCAGGTGGCGACCTCCGCCGCGGTCAGGGCATCGAGGTCCACCCGGCGGCCGGTGGCCGGGCCGGCGCCGTCCAGGTCGGCGGGGAAGATGTCGAGGGATGGCGGGTCGAGACGCGCCGGGCCTGAACCATCCAGCGTGAAATGGACGTGCCGGTCGGCGGCGCATTGCGGGATCAGCGCGACCGGGAGCGAGGCGGCATGGGTCGGAAAGGCACGCAGCTTCACGTCCAGCACGGTGGTGAGTCCGCCGAGGCCTTGGGCGCCGATGCCGAGCGCGTTGATGCGGTCGCACAGGGCGAGGCGGAACCCCTCCTCCGGCGTGGCCGGGCTTCCGGCGCGGACACGGGCACGGACCGCGGGCAGGTCGATCGGGTCCAGCAGCGACTGCTTGGCCAGGCTCATGGCCTTGTCGGGCGAGCCGCCGACGCCCAGGCCGATCAAGCCGGGCGGACACCAGCCGGCGCCAAGCCCTTCCACCGTGCGCACGACCCAGTCCGCCACATCGTCGCTGGGATTCAGCGACGCGAACTTCGCCTTGTTCTCCGACCCGCCGCCCTTGGCCGCGACATGGACCTCCATTGTGTCGCCTGCCACCAGCTCCACGTGCAGCATGGCCGGGGTGTTGTCGCCGGTGTTGCGCCGGGCGAACAGCGGGTCGCAGACGACGGATGCGCGCAACGGGTTGCGCTCCGTCAGCCAGGCCGCGCGCACCGCGTCGTCAACGACCGCCTGGAGGTCGCGGCCGCTGCCGATGCGGGCGCCGAGGCCGACGCGCATGAACACCTGGGCGGTGCCGGTGTCTTGGCAGATCGGCCGGCGGCCGGACGCGGCCATGCGGGAGTTGCGGAGGATCTGCGCCATGGCGTCCCGCGCCGCCGGGCTTTCCTCCCGCCGCCACGCCGCGGCGAGGTTCTCGATGTAGTCGGCGGGATGGTAGTACGAGATGAACTGCAGCGCGTCTGCGATGGACGCGATCAGGTCCGCTTCCCGGATGGTGGCCATCGCCGGCTACTCCGCGGCGGCTTGGGCGGCCGCGAACTCCGCGCGGATGGCGGCGGAATGCTGCCCGATGGCCGGCACCGGGCCGAGTGCCGGCGCGCGCACCCCGTCGCAAATGGCCGGAGGCGCCACCATCGAGGCTGGGCCGCGTTCCGTGTCCACCGTCACCCGGCGCAGTGCCATGTGGTGCGCCAGGTCGGACACGCCGTTGACGAAGCCGAACGCCGTGCCGGCCGCACGGAGCCGCCGCGCCGCCTCGTCGCGCACCAGCCCGGCGAAGGCACGCGCAACGACCGCATCGACCTCCGGCCGGTTGGCCACGCGGTCGTTGTTGCTGCGGAAGCCGGGGCGCGCCGGCAGGTCGGGATCACCGAGGAAGTCGGCGCAGAAGCGGCGCCATTCCCGCTCGTTCTGGATGGAGATCAGCACCAGTGCTCCGTCGGCCAGCGGAAACGCGCCGTAAGGGCAGATGGAGGGGTGCGCCAGGCCCACCCGCTCGGGCGCGCGGCCCGTGCCCTCCGCATACAGCAGCGGCACGTTCATCCAGTCCGCCATGCCGTCGAACAGGCTGACCTCCAGCCGGGACCCCTTTCCCGTGATGCCGCGGGCGATCAGCGCCTCCAGCACCGCCGCGTGCGCGGACATGCCGCAGGCGATGTCGCACACCGACACGCCCACGCGCCCGGGGCCGGCCGGGTGGCCGGTGATCTGCGCCAGGCCGCTTTCCGCCTGCACCAGCAGGTCGTAAGCCTTCATGTCGCTGTAGCCGTGGCCCTCGCCGTAGCCGGTGATGTCCACCGTGACGAGGCGCGGGTGGCGTTGGCGCAGCGCCTCCGAGCCGAACCCGGCGCGGGCGGCGGCGCCGGGGGCCAGGTTCTGGATGAACACGTCCGCCCGGGCCAGCACCGCATGGAGCAACGCCGCGCCGGCCGGGTCCTTGATGTCGGCCACCAGGCTTTCCTTGCCGCGGTTGAGCCAGACGAAGTAGCTCGCCAGCCCGTTCACCGCCGCGTCGTAGCCCCGCGCGAAGTCGCCCTCCGGCCGCTCGACCTTGATCACCCGCGCTCCGGCGTCGGCCAGCCGTGACGAACAGTACGGCGCGGCAACCGCCTGCTCGAGGGCGACCACGAGCAGGCCAGACAACGGCTTGGCGCCCGTTGCATGCTGATGGTCCATGAGCCTCCATACCCCCCAACATGTCGCAGTGCCAGGGTCCATGTGGCAGCGCGGGACAGCGGCGGCCAATACATTCGGCAGGTCGGCGTCATATGCAGTTCGCATGGCGTTGGCGTGAACGCCCGGGCAGCCAGCGTGGCGCGCAGGTCAGGCGCCTGGGTGCGGTTGCCCCGACCCCGTTCGGGATCAGGCGGTGCGGACGTGCTTCGGGCGCCCATTCAGCCCTCGCCTGCAGGCAGGGTTTCCCTCCCCTGCCTCCTGCCCGCGGCGGGCAACGGCTGTGGGCGGCACCCTCGGGTATGCCCAGGCAGTCCCGCCTCCGCAGGCCGCGCTACGACGGGTCCGGCCAGGAGAACCGGATGTTGCCGTCGCGCAGGCCGGCCAGCACCACCTCGATCCCGCCGGACTTGACCATCCACTCCAGCCGGTGGTCGCGGTACTCCCGCCGCCGCCCGCCCGTGGTGTAGAAATCGGCCGCTGCCGCCATGCGGGCCGCCGCGGCGTCGAACTCGGCGAAGGTGGCGGCGACCGAGGGCCGCTCCCGCACGCGCCGGTGCCAGCCGCCCAGCGCGCCGCCCGGCGGCGGCGCCATGCCGTAATGGACGGAGCGGTTGACCATCGGCGCCGCGGCGGCATCGGCCCAGCCGAACGCCGTGCCCCCGAACCAGTCCGCCTCCCCCAGCCGCGCGCCGAGCCAGTCCTGCAGCACCGCGGTGTGCCGCGCCGCCTGCGCCCGCAGTGCCTCGCCGAGCGCGCCGGTCGCGCGGCGGAACCACAGCACCTCGCCGAAGCCCCAGTTCACCGCCTCGTACTGCGTGTCGCACACGTCCTCCGTCATGCGCGCGGCGGCACGGGCGGCCGGGTCGCGCGGCAGCAGCGGCGGGTCGGGCCAGCGCTCCTCGATGTATTCCATGATGACCGTGCTCTCGAAGATGCGCGTCGGCCCGTCCACCAGCACCGGCACCTCGGCGCGCGGGTTGGCGGCAGCGAACGGCCCGTCGGTGCGCCCGGTGCCGAAGCTCTCGGGCACCTCCAGGTCGAACGCCACGCCCTTCTCGCGCAGGGCGATCTTGACCTTCTGGGCATAGGACGAGAGCGGGTGCTCGTAGAGCAGCATGGCCATCAGCGCGACTGCTCCAGCACATAAACATGCGGCGCGTTGCTTGGCAGCGTCTCGGGCGTCAGCTCCAGCTCCGGGCCGCCGACCCGCGTGACGCGCCCCGGCGGGAGGCGGCCGAGGAACCGCTCCACCGGCTCGATCTTCAGCACGCCGCGCGGGTGGAAATAGTGCATGGGGATGACGACGCGCGGGCCGATCGCCTTTATCGCGTCGTCCAGGTCGTCGAGCGCGATGGTCGCGTGCTCGCCGGCCAGCGCCAGCAGGATATCGACTTGCCCCCGCAGCGCGTCCAGGTGCTCGCGGGCGACCGGGTTGCCGATGTCGCCCATGTGGAGCACCCGCAGCCCCCCAAGGGTGAAATGGTAGAGGGCATTGGCGTCGGGGTCGCGGCCGAACTCCGACTGGTAGTCGAACGTCTTGCTTTCGTAGGCGCGGAAGGAGCGGATCGGCACGCCGCACGCCTCGGCGCCCTCCGGCGGCAGCTCCAGGGCGTTGACGACGACCGGCTCGCCCCGCACGTGGCTCGGGTCGGAATGGAAGTCGTCCGTCGCCGAGCTCATGATGACGAGATCGGCGGCTTCCTCGATGGGATCGAACCCGCTGTGGCCGGGGCCGGGCGTGTAGGGATCGGTGATGACCGCCAGGCCGCCTGCTTCCAGCCGGAAGCTCGCATGGGCGTAGAACTTGATCTTCACGGTTGCCTCCAGATCATCTGGCTGTTGGTTCGGATCTTCAGACCTTCTCGCCCACGAACAGGTCCCAGCTTTCGGTCAGGGCGCCCTGCTCCTCGCCGAACGCCGCGAGGTGCGGCGACTTCATGTGCGCTTCCCACAGCGGCCGGGTTTCCCAGTTCTCGTGGAAGATGAAGAGGCCGGGGTCCTCGTGGGACCGATGCAGGTCGTAGTTGATGCAGCCTTGTTCGGCCCGGGTCGGCTCCACAAGGCCTTTCAGCATTTCGCCGAGCTGCTCCTCGCACCCGCTCTTCGCTTTGAGTTTGGCAACAACCGTCAGCGGCGCCATTCCTTGCCTCCTTTGTTTTTTCGTCACGGTCCGATTCCGGGCGTCCGGTCCAAAGTCGCCACCGCCATTCAGTCGTCACCGCCATTTGAAGGGCGTGGGCGGGTGACCGTAAGCTCTCCAGCCCATGACACCGCCTGACCCGGAAGCAGCGCCCCCAAGTCGTTGAATGCCGCCAAAAGGGCCTGGAGGTCTCGCCTCCGGAAAGCTGCACCGACCCTCCGGCGCGCCCATCCCTGTTCATACGGCCAAAAAGCCCGGCGGAATCGGTCGCCTGGTTCATCGCCTCATACCAGCGGCCTTAACTGTTGACCCATGAAGGATGGGTCAACGGCCGCCGG
>CAXTTB010000019.1:0-17534 GCA_964246905.1 uncultured Acetobacteraceae bacterium
TGCTGCGGCGGCGCTGGTCCGGCAGGCCCGGACGCAAGCGGCTTCAAGTCCGGTTTGCCGAACGCCATCCCGTCACACCTGCCGGATTTCCCGGTCCTTCTCCGACAGCGACTCGTCGATGCGCTTGATGTAGCCGTCCGTCAGCTTCTGCACCTGGTCGGACCAGTCCTTCATCTCGTCTTCGCCGATCTCGCTCTTCTTCTCGAACGCCTTGATCTGGTCCATGCCGTCCCGGCGCACGCCGCGGATCGCGACCCGCGCGCCCTCCGCGTAGCGCCCGGCCGCCTTCGCCAGCTCCCCCCGGCGCTCCGCCGTGAGCTGGGGGATGGGCACGCGCACCACCTGCCCGTCCGAGCCGGGGTTGAGGCCCAGCCCGCTGTCGCGGACCGCGCGTTCCACGGCGCCGACCAGCGTGCGGTCCCAGACCTGCACGGTGATCATCCGCGGCTCCGGCACGCCGATGGTGCCGACCTGGGTGATCGGCACCTCCGTGCCGTAGGCCTCGACCTTGACGGGTTCCAGCAGCGCCGGGCTGGCCCGGCCGGTGCGCAGGCCGCCGAAGTCGCGGCGCAGCGTTTCCAGCGCGCTGTCCATGCGTCGCGCGAGGTCGGTCTTGAGGGCGTTCACGTCGGCGGGCATGAGGGGACTCCCCGGCTTGGGTTCAATGCGGCTCGATGATGCGGGTGAAGCGCCCCTCGCCGCGCATCACCTGCGCGAACGCGCCGGGCGCATGGATGTTGAACACGATGATCGGCAGGCCGTTCTCCCGCGCCAGGCTGATGCCCGCCGCGTCCATCACGCCGAGGTCCCGGGCCAGCACGTCGAGATAGGTCAACTGCTCGTACCGCTCCGCGTCCGGCACCTTGCGCGGGTCGGCGGAGTACACGCCGTCCACCTGGGTTCCCTTGAGCAGCAGGTCGCAGTTCATCTCGGCGGCGCGCAGGGCGGCTGCGGTGTCGGTGGTGAAGAACGGGTTGCCGGTGCCGGCGGCGAAGATCACCACCCGGCCCTTCTCCATGTGCCGCTCCGCCCGGCGCCGGATATACGGCTCGCACACGCTGCTCATCGGGATGGCCGACTGCACGCGGGTCGGGACGCCGCGCCGCTCGAGCGCGCTCTGCATCCCCAGCGCGTTCATCACCGTCGCCAACATGCCCATGTAGTCGGCCTGCGCCCGGTCCATGCCGCCCGCCGCGGCCGACACGCCGCGGAAGATGTTGCCGCCGCCGATCACCAGGCAGACCTGCACGCCCATCCGCACCACATCGCCCACGTCGGCCGCGATGCGCGCCAGGGTGTCGGTGTCCAGCCCGTACTCGCGCCGGCCCATCAGCGCCTCCCCGGACACCTTGAGAAGGACGCGCTTGTGGGTCGGTTGATCTGACATGGAATCCTTCCGGGGCCGGGCGGCGGCACGCTAGAGGGTGACGCCGCCCGCCACAAGCTTAAGCCGCCGGTCCGGCCCCGTCACCCGGCATCAGCTACTCCGCAGGCGGCGGTGCTGGCGGCTCCGGCGGCGGCGTGATGCCGGCGGCGGCGGCGACCTCGGACGCGAAGTCGCCCCCGGTCGGCTTGTCGATGCCCTCGCCCAGGTGGAAGCGCTCGAAGCCCGTGAGCTTGGCTCCCGCCTTCTTCACCACGGCCCGCACCCGGCTCTCGCCGTCATGCACCCAGACCTGCTCCAGCAGCACGACTTCTTCGTAGTACTTGCGGATGCGGCCCTCCACCATCTTCTCGATGATGGCGTCGGGCTTGCCGGACTGGCGGGCCTGCTCCGTCAGCACGGCCTTTTCCCGCTCCAGCGCCGCCGGGTCCACGCCGTCGATGTCGAGCGAGTCGGGACGGCTCGCGGCGACGTGCATCCCGACCTGGCGGCCCAGGGTCTCCAGCGCGTCCTGCTCGCTGGCGCCTTCCACCGCGACCAGCACGCCGATCTTGCCCAGGCCGGGCTTCAACGGCTGGTGCACGTAGGTCGCCACGGTCCCTTGCGGCACCGACAGCACCTTGGCCCGGCGCAGGTGCATGTTCTCCCCGATGGTGGCCACGAGCTGCGTCAGCTCGTCGGCCACCGTCCGCCCGGTGCCGGGGAACGGCGCCGCGCGGATCGCCTCCACGTCGTCGCCGACTTCGAGCGCGACCTGCGCCACGGCGGCCACCAGCGCCTGGAACGTCTCGTTGCGGGCGACGAAGTCGGTCTCGGCGTTGACCTCGACCATCGCCGCCTTGTTCGCCATGCTGGCGACGCCGACCAGGCCCTCCGCCGCCACCCGGCCGCTCTTCTTCGCCGCCGCCGACAGGCCCTTCTTGCGCAGCCAGTCGAACGCCGCCTCCGGGTCGCCGCCGCACTCGGTCAGCGCCCGCTTGCAGTCCATCATGCCCGCGCCGGTCTTCTCGCGCAGCGCCTTGACGGCCGCCGCTGTGATCTCCGCCATCTCAAGCCCTCCTTACGCCGCCGGCTGCTCGGCCGGGGCCGGCTCCGGCATCGGCAGCGCCTCCGGCGGCAGCTCCTCCGCCGCACCCAGGTCGCGCCCGCTCGCCACCATCTCCGCGCTGATGCCGTCCAGCACGGCGCCGGCGATCAGGTCGCAGTACATGGTGATCGCCCGGATCGCGTCGTCGTTGCCGGGGATCGGGTAGGTCACGCCCTGGGGGTCCGAGTTGCTGTCGAGCACGGCCACCACGGGGATGCCGAGCTTGTTGGCCTCCTCGACCGCCAGCTTCTCCTTGTTCGTGTCGATGATGAACAGGATGTCCGGCAGGCCGCCCATGTCCTTGATGCCGCCCAGCGCGCGCTCCAGCTTCTCCTGGTCGCGCGTGATGTCCAGCACCTCTTTCTTGGTGAGGCCCTGCACGTCGCCGCCCAGCATCTCCTCGATCTGGCGCAGGCGCTTGATGCTGCCGGTGATGGTCTTCCAGTTGGTCAGCATCCCGCCGAGCCAGCGGTGGTTCACGTAGTACTGGCCGCAGCGCTTGGCGCTGTCCGCCACGTACTCGGCCGCCGCCCGCTTGGTGCCAACGAACAGCACGCGCCCGCCGGCCGCCGTCACGTCGCGCACAGCGCGCAACGCGCGGTCCAGCATCGGCACCGTCTGCTGCAGGTCGATGATGTGCACCTGGTTGCGGACGCCGAAGATGTAGGGTCCCATGCGCGGGTTCCAGCGCCGGGTGTGGTGGCCGAAGTGGACGCCGGCTTCGAGGAGCTGACGCAGGGTGAAATCGGGCATCGCCATGAGGGCGCGTCCTTTCCGATGATCCGGTTGATCCTCCGCGGGGCCAGGCCATGCGGCACCGGACCCTGGGGATCAACCCCGGGAAAGGCGCCCCGCGTGTGAATTACCCGCGACGTCCGCGGGCGCGGGAGATATGGTAGAGAACGGGGAATGATGCAAGCCGGTTGAGACCGGGAGAGCCGTCAGGACAGGGCGGGTTCCGCTTGGACGGCCTCGACCAAACCCTGACCGACGATCCCGCCTTCCCACAATCCAAAGGTCGTGCCGATTTGGATGTGGGAGAGGGAAGTCTCCGGATCGAGAAAATCGATCCCAACCCGGCGTGACTCACCCGCACTCAATGCCTGCGCCAATCGAAGCCGCACGTCATGGTTCCGGCCATTCACGACCATGACGCAGCCGAACCACCGGGCCGGCATGGGCGACGCGCGGCCACCGGCCTCCGGCGGCACAAGCCCGATGGTCGCGACGATGTCCGGCAATGGCTTCATAGCAATCCCAAGGTGCGCATGAACCCTGTCAAACCTCCTCGACCCGCTCCACCCCCGGCACGATCTTCAGCGCCTGCGCCAGCCGCGGCGTCACCTGGAAGCCGCCGGGGATGGTGATCTCGACGGCCTGCGCGTCGTCGATGCGCGGCACCAGCGTGACCCGGCCGCGGCCGCGGCCCTCCCGGGACAACAGCGCGCGGATATGCGGCACCGCCTCCGTCCGGTCGAGCCAGATCCGCATCCCGGCACCCGC
The DNA here is from genome assembly GCA_964246905.1 of uncultured Acetobacteraceae bacterium. Lineage (GTDB taxonomy): Bacteria > Pseudomonadota > Alphaproteobacteria > Acetobacterales > Acetobacteraceae > CAHJXG01. Next base: position 3,975 of record CAXTTB010000019.1, read on the forward strand.
GTCGCTCGCCGCCTGTTCCAAGGACACGCAGTCGGCGGCGGTGACGCGCAGGCTGTCGCCCTCCAGCCGCAGGTCCACGCCCATCAGCACCGCATGGCCGGCCTTGAGGATGTCCCGCGCGGCGCCCAGCACCTCGCTGAACACCGTCACCTCGTAGCTGCCGCCCTGGTCCGACAGGCGTATCCAGGCCATGCGGCTGCCGGTGCGCGTCGCGCGCTCCTTGGACGCCACGACGCAGCCGGCCATCCGCACCCGGGTCGCGCCGCCCTGGGCGCGCGCCTCCATCTGGCTGGACGGCACCACGTTGAGACGCCGCAGCAAGGGGCCGTAGCTGTCGAGCGGATGCGCGGTCAGGTGGAAGCCCACCGCCTCCGCCTCGTAGCCCAGGCGCTCCATCGGCGGCCAGTCCAGCATGGGCGGCAGGCGCAGCGGCTCGGGCACTGGGCCGCCGCCGAACAGCCCGGCCTGCCCGGTTTCCGTCTCCTCCGCCTGCGCCTGGGCGCGGCGCATCACCGTCTCGGCGGCGGCGAACATCTGCGCGCGGTTGGGCGCGATGCTGTCGAAGGCGCCGGCACGGGCCAGGTTCTCGAGCTGCCCCTTGCTGAGCGGGCGCGGATCGACGCGGGCGGCGAAATCGGCCGGGTCGGCGAAGTCCCGGCCGGCCCGGCTTGCTACGAGCGCCTGCATGGCGGCGAAGCCGATCCGCTTCACCGCCGCGAGCGCGTAGCGGATCGCCTCCGTCCCGTCCGCCCCGACCTCCACCCGGAACTCGGCGCCGGAGCGGTTGATGTCGGGCGGCAGCACGCGGATGCCGGTGCGCTCGGCCTCCTGGCGGAGGGCGGCGATCTTGTCGGTGTTGCCGAGCGCCAGGTTCATGCAGGCGGCGAGGAAGGCGGCCGGGTGGTTCGCCTTCATCCAGGCGGTCTGGTAGGCAACGAGCGCGTAGGCGGCGGCATGGCTCTTGTTGAAGCCGTAGTCGGCGAAGCGCGCCATGAGGTCGAACACCTCCGTCGCCTTCGCCGCCGGGATGCCGCGCCCGGTGGCGCCGCTTGTGAAGATCTGGCGCTGCTGCTCCATCTCCGCGCGGATCTTCTTGCCCATCGCGCGGCGCAGCAGGTCCGCGCCGCCCAGGCTGTACCCGGCCATGGTCTGGGCGATCTGCATGACTTGCTCCTGATAGACCATGATCCCGTAGGTCTCGCCCAGGATGTCGCGCAGCTCCGGATGCGGCGCTTCCCACGCCTCGCCGTGCTTGCGGCGGCAGTAGTCGGGGATGTTGGCCATCGGCCCCGGACGGTACAGCGCCACCGCCGCGATCAGGTCCTCGAAGCGGTCCGGGCGCATCTGCCGCAGCACGTCGCGCATCCCCTGGGACTCGAACTGGAACACGCCGCCGCCATCGCCGCGGGACAGCATCTCGTAGGTCTTAAGGTCGTCGAGCGGCAGGCGGTCGAGATCGACCGGCACGCCCAGGCCATGCAGGATCGCCACCGCCTGCTGCAGGATGGTCAGCGTGGTCAGGCCCAGGAAGTCGAACTTCACCAGGCCCGCCTGCTCCACGTACTTCATGGAGTACTGCGTCACCAGCGTGTCCGCCTTCGGGTCGCGGTACAGCGGCACCAGGTCGATCAGCGGACGGTCGCCGATCACCAGCCCGGCGGCGTGCGTGCTGGCGTGGCGGTACAGCCCCTCCAACTGCAACGCCACCTCCAGCAGGCGCCGCACGCTCTCGTCGCCGTCGCGCATCTCCTGCAGGCGCTTCTCGCCCTCGATGGCCTGGGACAGCGTGACGGGCTTGGCCGGGTTGTTGGGGATCAGCTCGGCGACGCGGTTCACCTGGCCGAACGGCAGGCCCAGCACGCGGCCCACGTCGCGCACCGCCGCCCGCGCCTGCAATTTCCCGAACGTGATGATCTGCGCCACCCGGTCGGCCCCGTACTCGCGGCGCACGTAGTCGATCACCTCGTCCCGGCGGTCCTGGCAGAAGTCGATGTCGAAGTCCGGCATCGACACGCGCTCAGGGTTGAGGAACCGCTCGAACAACAACCCCCAGCGCAGCGGGTCGAGGTCGGTGATGGTCAACGCCCACGCCGCGACCGACCCGGCGCCCGAGCCGCGCCCCGGTCCCACGGGGATGCCCTGCCCCTTCGCCCACTGGATGAAGTCGGCGACGATCAGGAAGTAGCCGGGGAAGCCCATGCCGGCGATGACGCCCAGCTCGTACTCCAGCCGCTCGGCATACACCGCCCTTGCGGCCGCGTCGGCGCCCATCGCGTCCATGCGGTGCACCAGGCCCTCCCGCGCCATGGCGCGCACGGTCTCGTCCTCCGTCTGGCCGGGCCGCACCTTGGGGCACATCGGCAGCAGCGGCTTGCGGGTCTCCGCCATGACGGCGCAGCTCCGCGCCACGGCCAGCGTGTTGTCGCAGGCGTCCGGCAAGTCGCGGAACAGGCGGCGCATGTCGCGCGCCGGCTTGAACCAGTGCTCCGGCGTGACCCGGCGGCGCCCGGCCTCGCTGACCTGGCGGCCTTCCGCGATGCACAGCAGGGCGTCGTGCGCCTCGTGCATCTTGGCCGTCGCGAAGAAGCACTCGTTGGTGGCGACCAAGGGCAGGCGCTGCCCGTCGGCAAGCTGCAGCAGCCCCGGCTCGATGGCCCGCTCCAGCGCCAGGCCGTGCCGGTGCAGCTCCACCATGCAGCGCCCGGGGAACGCCTCGGCCAACTGCGCCAACAGCTTCTCGGCGTCGGGCTTACGCCCCTCGGCCAGCATCCGGGCGACCGGGCCGCGGGTGCCGCCGGTCAGCAGCACCAGGCCCTCGGCGTGGTCCAGCAGGGTCTGCAGCGGCAGTTGCGGGTCCGCCGGGTCGCCCTGCATGAAGCCCTGCGACGACAGGCGCTGCAGGTTCGCCAGCCCCGCCGCGTCCTGCGCCAGCACCACCACCGGATCGGGTGCCAGCCGCGGGCTCTCCATGCGGGTGAGCGAGACCTGGCAGCCGATGATCGGCTGCACCCCCTTGGACGCGCAGGCCTGGCTGAACTCCAGCGCGCCGAACAGGTTGCCGGTGTCGGTGATGGCGACGGCCGGCATCTTGGCGTCCTGCGCCGCGGCGGCGATCTTGTCGGCCTTGATCGCCCCCTCGCTCAGCGAGTAGGCGGAGTGGACCCGCAAATGCACGAAGTCAGCGTGCGGCATCAAAGCTCCTCGATTCGCCCATCGCGCAACGTTACCCGGCGGTCCATGCGCCTGGCGAGGTCCGGGTTGTGGGTGGCGATCAGCGCCGCCACGCCCTCCGTCCGCACCATGCGGAGCAGCTCCTCGAACACCACGTCGCTGGTGCCGACATCGAGGTTGCCGGTCGGCTCGTCCGCCAGCAGCACGCCGGGCGCGTTGGCGAGCGCGCGGGCGATGGCGACCCGCTGCTTCTCGCCGCCCGACAGCTTGCCCGGCAGATGCCCGGCGCGCTGCCCAAGGCCGAACGCCGTCAGCAGCGCCATCGCCCGCTCCCGCGCCGCCCGACGCGGACGGCCCGCCACCATCTGCGGCAGCACGATGTTCTCGGCCGCGGTGAACTCCGCCAGCAGATGGTGCGCCTGGTACACGAAGCCGATGCGGTCGCGGCGGATCGCCGTGCGGTCGGCGTCCGGCAACTGCCCGGCGTCCCGCCCATCCACCAGCACGACGCCCTCGTCCGGGCGCTCCAGCAGCCCGGCCAGATGCAGCAGCGTGCTCTTGCCGGTGCCGGACGGCGCCACCAGCGCCACGATCTCCCCGGCGCGCAGCGTGAGGTCGGCGCCGTGCAGCACCCGCAGCTCGCTGTCCCCGCTGCGGTAGGCCCGGCTCACCCCCCGCAGCGCCAGCGGCTCACTCATGGTGCAGCGCCAGCGGCTCACTCATGCCGCAGCGCCTCCACCGGGTCGGTCCGCGCGGCCCGCCAGCTTGGGTAAAGCGTCGCGAGCAAGGACAGGCCGAGCGCCATGGCGATGACCTGGGCCACCTCATGCCAGTTCAGCTTCGCCGGCAAGTGCGTGAGGTAATACACCTCCGGGTTGAACACGCTGGCGCCGGTCGCCGCCTCCACCCAATGCTGCAGCGTCTCGATGTTGAGGCAGAACAGCACACCCAGCACGACGCCGGCCAGGGTGCCGGTCACGCCCACGCTCGCCCCGCACATCAAGAAGATACGCATCACCGCCCCCCGCCCGGCGCCGATGGTGCGCAGCACCGCGATGTCCCGCGTCTTGTCCTTCACCATCATGATGAGCGAGGACACCACGTTGAACGCCGCCACCAGGATGATGAGCGTGAGGATCAGGAACATCACGTTGCGCTCGACCTGCACGGCGGCGAAGAAGCTGTTGTTGCTCTGCTGCCAATCCACCACCCGGACCGGCGTGCCGGAGAGTGCGGCCAGGATCGCCCGGCCGACGCCGCGCACTGCCTCCGGGTCGGACACCATGACCTCGATGTGGGAGGCGGCTCCGGGCTGCTGGAAGAAGATCTGCGCGGCCTCCAGCGGCAGGAACACGAAGGACGTGTCGTACTCGTTCATGCCGACCTGGAACACCGCCGCGACGCGGTAGGCGCGCACCCGGGGGATGGTGCCGAACGCGGTCGCGGCCCCTTGCGGCGACACCAATGTGAGTTCGCTGCCGACCGTCAGGCCGAACTTCTGCGCGAGGCCCACGCCCACCGCCACCGCGTCCTCCCCCTTGAAGTCGTCGAGCGTGCCGGCCCGGATATTGTTGCTGACCGCGCCCATGCGGCGGAAGTCCTCGGGGCGGATGCCGCGCACCAGGCCGCCGGCGGACTGCCCCTGCGGCCCCGTCAGCAGCACCTGCCCGTCGATCACCGGCACCGCGGACAGGACGCCGGGCACGGCGGCGACCCGCGCCGAGACGGCCTGATACTCCGTGAGCGCGCCGCCGGCGGGGTACACCCCCAGGTGCCCGTTGAAGCCCAGGATGCGGTTCAGCAGGTCCACCTGGAACCCGCCCATCACCGACATCACGATGATCAGCGTCGCCACGCCCAGCGCGATGCCCACCAGGCTGAAGCCCGCGATCACCGAGACGAAGCGCTCGCCGCGGCGCGCGCGCAGGTAGCGGCCCGCCACCGCGCGTTCAAAAGGTCCGAACATGTTACGCTATATGGGCGAGCGCCGCGTCCAGCGTAAGCTCCTGCCGCTCCCCGGTCGCGCGGCGTTTCAGTTCCACCGTGCCGGCGGCGGCGCCGCGCGGGCCGACGATGACCTGCCACGGGTGGCCCATCAGGTCGGCGTCGGCGAACTTCACCCCGGCGCGCTCCTCCCGGTCGTCGTACAGCGCGCGGCCCGGCATCGCGGCGTAGGCCTGCTCGCACAGCGCGCCGGTCGCCGGGTCGCCCTGCTTGAGGTTGAGGATCGCGGCGCGGAACGGCGCCACGCTGTCGGGCCAGATGATGCCGGCGTCGTCGTGGTGCGCCTCGATCAGCGCGCCGACCAGGCGGGACACGCCGATGCCGTAGCTGCCCATGTTGGGCGAGACCGGGGCGCCATCGGGGCCGGCGACCTGCAGGCCCACAAGCTCGCTGTACAGCGTGCCGAAGTTGAAGATCTGCCCGACCTCGATGCCCCGCCCCTCGCGCCGCCGCTCCGCCGGCACCCGCTCCCAGGCGGCGAGGTCGTGCTTCTCGTCCGTCGCGGCGTAGGGGGCCGTGACCGCAGCGAAGAAGCGGTCGAGCTGCTCCGGGTCCGCGTGGTCCACGTCGTCCGCGCCGATGCGGATGGTCTCGACCTCCGCGTCGTAGAACACCTGGCTTTCGCCCGTGGGCGCCAGGATGTGGAACTCGTGGCTCAGGTCGCCGCCGATCGGTCCGGTGTCGGCCGCCATCGGCACCGCCTGCACGCCCAGGCGCCGGAAGGTGCGGAGGTAGGCCAGCATCATGATGCGGTAGCTCCGCACCGCGGCGGCGTGGTCCAGGTCGAAGGAGTAGCCGTCCTTCATCAGGAACTCCCGCCCGCGCATCACGCCGAACCGAGGCCGGGTTTCGTCGCGGAACTTCCACTGGATGTGGTACAGCATCTGCGGCAGCTCGCGGTAGCTGCGGACCGATTGGCGCAGCAGGTCGGCGATCAGCAGCTCGTTGGTGGGGCTGTAGATCAGGTCGCGGTCGTGCCGGTCCTTGAGGCGCAGCATCTCCGGGCCGTAGGCGTCGTCACGCCCGGTGGATCGCCACAGGTCCGCGGATTGCAGGGTCGGCATCAGCAGCTCCTGCGCGCCCACGCGGTCCTGCTCCTCCCGCACCACCTGGGCGATGTTGCGTAGCACGCGCCAGCCCGCCGGGAGCCAGGCGTAGATCCCCGCCGCGACCTGCCGCACCAGCCCGGCCCGCAGCATGAGCCGGTGCGAGGCGATCTGCGCCTCCGCCGGGTTTTGCTTGATGGTGGGCAGCAGGGAGCGGGTCAGACGCATCGGGAACCTGTATGCAATGGGGCCAGGCGGACCCTACAGGCCAGGCGCCGCAACCGCCAGCCATCGGTCATTTTGTCTCAAGAATAAGCCGGCGCGCATACTTTTTTGTGCGACGCACAACGTTTTTTTATTCTTTTACCGCGGAACTTACGTGATTCCGCGTGACAGCGCCTGGCAGTGCAACTATCAAAGAAGGAGTGGCCCGCGCGCACAGGCGGCGCAGCGGGCCGAGTTTAGGGAGGAAACGCCGATCACACGGCAGGCCGGGGCAAGTCCAGGCCTGTCGTGAAGATCACTTCTTCCCCCCCGCCCCGTCCAGCCAAATCTGTTATTGCAATGCAGTTTTTTTGCGTTGTTGTACCGAGTTTGGCGCTGGAACAGGCAAACACTAAATAAGCGCCCAGAAATTGGTCAAGAGCGGAACGACCACCAGTCGCTGAGGATGACCCACATCGCCAGGCCCCAGATCGCGGCCGAGATGACCGTCGTCGCCAGCAGCTTGCGCCCGATCAGCGGACGGTCCGGCGCGCCGCGCCACCCGGTCGCCGGGTCGGCATCGGCCACCGGGCGCGTGCCGAACGGCAGCACGGCGAACAGCACGGTCCACCAGATCAGCGTGTAGAGCACAAAGGCCGTGAAGCCGCTCACCACCTGCCCCCGTCAGACCCGCAACAGGTGCACGTCCACCATCGGCCGCTTCTGCAGCCGCTTGCCGAGCGCCCGGCGCAGTGCTGCGCGGGCGCCATCGGCCAGCGCCGAGTCGTCCCGCCGCATGGAGGCCGGCAGCCCGGCGACCGCCTGGGTGAACTCGTTGGCGACCCGCGTGGCCTCCGGGTCGTCCGGCTCGAACAGGCCGGGCGCGCTGACCCGCGCCTGCCCGACCATCTTGCCCGCGCCGTCCATGGCGAAGCTGCCCAGCACGACACCGTTGAACAGCATCCTCCGCCGGGCCGCCAGCACGCCGCCGTTCAGCGGCACCACCCGGTTGCCGTCGAGCGCCAGCCGCCCGACCGGCGCGCTGTCCACGATCTCCGGACGGCCCGGCGACAGGCTGAGCACGTCGCCGTCCTCCAGCATGATCGGCGTGGCGCCGGCCTCCTGCGCCAGGGCGGCATGGGCCGACAGGTGCCGCCACTCGCCGTGCACGGGGACCGCGTACTTCGGCTTCACCAGCGCATAGAGCTGCTTCAGCTCGTCGCGCGCCGGGTGGCCGGAGACGTGGGTCATCTCGTCGTCGTCCGTGACGACCCGCACGCCGCGGCGCACCAGGCTGTCCTGCACCAGGGTGATCGGACGCTCGTTGCCGGGGATCATGCGGCTGCTGAAGATCACCGTGTCGCCCTCGCCCAGCGCGATGTTCGGGTGGGTGTCGGCGGCGATGCGCGACAGGGCGCTGCGCGGCTCCCCCTGGCTGCCGGTGACGAGGATCAGCAGGTTGTCGTCCGGCACCGACCCGGCCTCGTCCTCCGGCACGAACTCCGGCAGGCCGCGGAGATAGCCGCACTCCCGCGCCGCAGCCTCCAGGTTGCGGAGCGACCGTCCGACCAGCGCCACGTGCCGCCCGGCGTCGCGCGCCGCCAGCACCACGCTCTCGACCCGGGCCACGTTGCTGGCGAAGCACGTCACCGCCACCCGTCCGCGCATCGGGCGGATCAGCTCGGACAGGCTGCGCCGCACCTCCGCCTCGCTGCCGGAGTGCCCATCGACCATGGCGTTGGTGCTGTCGCACACCATGGCCAGCACGCCCTCCTCGCCCAGCCGGCGGAACGCGGCCTCGTCGGTCGGGGGACCGATCAGCGGGTTGGGGTCGAGCTTCCAGTCGCCGGTGTGCAGGACCGTGCCGTACGGGGTGCGGATGGCCAGCGCCTGCGCCTCCGGCAGGGAGTGCGCGACCGGCATGAACTCCAGCGAGAACGGCGGCAGCTCGATCCGCCCGCCGATGGGCACGGTGTGGATGCGGACCTCCGCGAGCAGCCCGGCCTCGATCAGCTTGCGCTTCAGCACGGCCGTCGCGAACGGCGTCGCATAGACCGGGCAGCGGAGCTGCCGCCACAGGTGCGCCACGGCGCCGATGTGGTCCTCGTGCGCGTGGGTGATGACCAGGCCGAGCAACTTGTCCCGCCGCTCGGCGATGAAGCCGGGGTCGGGCATCATGATCTCGACCTCGGGGTTGTCGTTGCCGCCGAAGCCGATCCCGCAGTCGATTGCGAGCCACTTCCCGTCGGCGTGGTACAAATTCAGGTTCATGCCGATCTCGCCCGTCCCGCCTAATGGCAGGAAGGCCAGATCACCGCTGTAAGCATCCATCTAATCGCCTTCGATTGTTCTTATTCTGTCGCGACTCAATGTGGGTGCGGGGTTCCTGTCCGCCAACAAGCGAAGCCCGTTGAGTGTCAGATCGGGGTCGATGCGGTCGATCACCGTGGTGCCCTCCGCCAGCATGGGCGCCAGGCCGCCGGTGGCGATCACCTTGAGCGGCTGGTCGTGCTCGGCGCGGATGCGGGCGACCAGGCCTTCCACCAGGCCGACATAGCCCCAGTAGATGCCGGACTGCATGGCGGGGATCGTGGACCGGCCGATCACCGCCTGCGGGCGGCCGATGCCGATGCGCGGCAGGCGGGCGGCGGCCTTGTGCAGCGCCTCAAGGGACAGGTTGATGCCGGGCGCGATGACGCCGCCGAGGTAGCCGCCGTCCGGCGCCACCACGTCGAACGTCGTCGCCGTGCCGAAGTCGATGACGATGAGCGGGCCGCCATGGGTCTGGTGGGCGGCGAGCGTGTTGAGCAGGCGGTCCGCGCCGACCTCCGCCGGGTTGTCGAGGCGGATGTCGAAGCCCCAATCCAGGCTCGACCGGGCGACCAGCGGCTCCGTCGTGAACCATTCGCGGCACAGGCGGCGCAGATGGTAGAGCGCCGCCGGCACCACGGTGCCGATCACCGCGCGGTCGATCTCGGCCGGTTTCAGCCCGGTGAACGACAGCAGGGTCAGCAGCCAGACGGCATACTCGTCCGACGTGCGCTGCGGCTCGGTGGCGATGCGCCAGATGCCGCGCCAGGTGCTGCCGTCGTGCACGGCAAAGACCACGTTGGTGTTGCCGGCATCGACGACGAGCAGCACGGCCTAGCCCCCTCCGTCCACGCCGTGCGGCCCGATCCGGCTCACCCGAACAGCACCCGCGCCGCCTGCTGCGCCGCGGCGACGAGCGGCGCCGGGAACACGAAGAACAGCGTCGTGACCAGGGCGCCGACGCCGGCGACGAAGGAGACGGAGGTGGGCCGCGCGTCGAAGGCGGGTTCCGCCGGGTCGAAGTACATGACCTTGATGACGCGGAGATAGTAGAAGGCGCCGACCACGCTGGTCAGCACGCCGACCACGGCCAGGGTCCAGTAGCCCGACTGCACCGCCGGCAGGAACACGTAGAGCTTGCCGAAGAAGCCGGAGAACGGCGGGATGCCGGCCATGCTGAACATGAACACCGCCATCGCCAAGGCGAGGCCCGGGTCGGACCGGGCAAGGCCGGCGAGGTCGTTGATCCGCTCCAACTGCCGCCCGCGGCGGCGCATGGCGATGATGCAGGCGAACACCCCGGCACTCATGAACACGTAGGTCGCCATATACACCAGCACCCCGCGGATGCCGTCCGCCGTGCCCGGCGCGAGGCCCACAAGAGCGTAACCCATATGCCCGATGGAGGAGTACGCCATCAGCCGCTTGATGTTGGACTGCCCGATGGCCGCGAGCGAGCCGAGCAGCATGGAGGCGAGCGACACCAGCACGATGAGCTGCGTCCACTGCGGCGTGATGTGCCCGAACGGCACCTCCAGCGCGCGCAGCAACAGGGCGATGGCGGCGACCTTGGGCGCCGTGCTCATGAAGGCCGTGACCGGGGTCGGCGCGCCTTCGTACACGTCCGGCGTCCACATATGGAACGGCACGGCGGACAGCTTGAACGCCAGCCCGGCCACCACGAACACCATGCCGACGATCAGCCCGGCGGACACGCGGTCCGGCGCGGTCAGCACCCGCGACAGCTCGCCGAACTGCATGGTGCCGGCGAAGCCGTAGGACAGCGAGATGCCGTACAGCAGCAGCCCGGAGGCGAGTGCACCCAGCACGAAGAACTTGAGGCCGGACTCCGCCGAGCGCAGATCGTCCCGGGCGAAGGCGCACAGCACGTAGAGCGCCAGCGACTGCAACTCCAGCCCCATGTACAGGGTCATCAGGCTGGACGCGCTGCACATCACCATCATGCCGACGGTGGACAGCAGGATCAGCACCGGGAACTCGAACCGGCTGATGCCCTCCCGCACGTTGTAGTCGAGCGCCAACACGGCCGACAGCCCGGCGCCCACCAGGATCAGCAGCTTCATGTAGCTGCCGAACCCGTCCACCACGAACAGCCCGTTGTAGGCGCTGCCCACCCCGGCGCCCAACACCAGCACGCCGGTCAGCACGAGGGCGCCGAGCGACAGCATGGTGCACAGGAACGCCGGATCGGGCTTGCGGAGCACGCCGAACACCAGGATCGCCATGGCGCAGAGCGCCAGGACGATCTCCGGCAGCGCCAGGGTCCAGTTCATGGCGCAACTCCCGCGAGCTTCGGCCCGGCGAGCGCCGCGGTGTGGGACTCCACCATGGCGTGCACGGTGGCGTCGAAGAACTGGGTGAAGCTGGACGGGTAGATGCCCATCCACAGCGTCAGCAGGATCAGCGGCGCGAACACCGCAGCCTCCCGCGGCGACAGGTCCAGGATGCCGCGCAGGTCGTCCCGCGTGATGACCCCGAAGATCACCCGGCGGTAAAGGTACAGCATGTAGGCCGCTCCCAGGATCATGCCGAAGCTGCCGAGGTAGGCCAGGTACAGACTGACCTTGAACGCGCCGACCAGCACCAGGAACTCGCCGACGAAGCCGGCGGTGCCGGGCAGGCCGACGCTCGCCATGGTGAACAGCATGAACACGATGGCGTAGGCCGGCATCCGTTGCGCCAGGCCGCCGTAGCGGGCGATGTCGCGGGTGTGGATGCGGTCGTAGATCACGCCGACGCAGAGGAACAGCGCGGCAGAGACGATGCCGTGCGACAGCATCTGGAACAGCGCGCCCTCCAGCCCTTGCGCGTTGAAGGTGAAGATGCCGATCACCACGACGCCCATGTGGGCCACGGAGGAGTAGGCGATCAGCTTCTTCATGTCGGTCTGCGCCAGCGCCACCAGCGAGGTGTAGATGACGGCGACGACGCCCAGGGTGAACATGAACGGCGCGAACTGCTGGCTCGCCTGCGGCAGCATGGGCAACGAGAAGCGCAGGAAGCCGTAGGCGCCCATCTTGAGCAGCACGCCCGCCAGGATCACCGAGCCGGCGGTCGGCGCCTCCACATGCGCGTCCGGCAGCCAGGTGTGCACCGGCCACATCGGCACCTTGACCGCAAACGACGCGAAGAAGGCGAGGAACAGCCAGAACTGCATGGATGCCGGCAGCGGCGTCTGCATCAGCACCGCAAGGTCCGTGGTCCCCGCATGGTACCAGATCGCCAGCAGCGCCAGCAGCATCAGGATAGAGCCGGCGAGCGTGTAGAGGAAGAACTTGAAGCTGGCATAGACCCGGCGCGGCCCGCCCCACACGCCGATGATGAGGAACATCGGGATCAGCACGCCCTCGAAGAACATGTAGAACACGATGAAGTCCTGGGCGGAGAACATGCCCACCATCATGGTTTCCAGCACCAGGAAGGCCAGCATGTACTCGCGCACCCGCGTGGTGATTGCCTCCCAGCTCGCCAGGATGCAGATGGGCGTCAGCGCCGTGGACAGCAGCACGAACAGCACGGAGATGCCGTCCACCCCCATGCGGTAGCCGACGCCGAACTCCGGCAGCCAGGACAGGCTTTCCTTGAACTGGAAGCCGGGGTCGCTGGTGTCGAACCTGGCCCACAGCACCAGGGAGATGGCGAACACGATCAGGCTGGTCCACAGCGCCGCCCAACGGGCGTTGCCGGCGACCACGGCCTCCTCCCCGCGCACCGTCATGATGAACAGCCCCCCGGCCAGCGGCAGCCAGGTCAGCAGGGACAGGATCGGGAAGCCGGCGGCGTTCACGCTCGTCATCAGGGGATCACCGGAACAGCAGGAAGATGCTGACCAGCAGCACGAGGCCGATCAGCATGGTGAAGGCATAGACGGCAATCGAGCCGGTCTGAATCCGCACGACCTGCGCCGAGCCGTCCGAGGTGAGCGCCGCGATGCCGTTCGGGATGCCGTCGATCACCTGCGTGTCGCCGACCTGCCATAGGGTCCGGGCCAGCCAGATCGCCGGGCGGACGAAAAGAAAGTTGTACATCTCGTCGAAGTACCACTTGTTCAGCACGAAGCGGTAAACGCCCGGCACCGCCGCGGCCAGGCGCTCCGGCAGCTCCGGGCGCACGACATACATCACGTAGGCCAGGCCAATGCCGAGCAGGCCGACAAGGGTAGGCAGCAGGCTGATGATGCCGGGCACATGATGCATGTCGTCCAGCACGGTGTTGCCCGGCGCGTTCACGATGCTGCCGCGCCAGAACTCCAGCCAGCCCTCGCCGATGAAGGAGCCTTCAAATGCGAACCCGGCCGCGACCGCGCCGAGCGCCAGGACGACGAGCGGGCCGAGCATGACCGCCGGGCTTTCATGCACGTGCGCGAGCTTGTCGGCGCTGGCCCGCGATGTGCCGTGGAAGGTGAGGATCAGCAGGCGCCAGGAGTAGAACGCCGTCAGGAACGCCGCGATGGTGCCGCACAGGAAGCCGTACATCCCGACCGCGCTGCCGCGGGCGAAGGCGGCCTCCAGGATCGCGTCCTTGGAGTAGTAGCCGGCGAAGATGGGGATGCCGGCCAGCGCCAGGCTGCCGACCCACATCACGGCGTAGGTCACGGGGATCTTGCGCCAGATGCCGCCCATGTTGCGGATGTCCTGCTCGTCGGACATCGCGTGGATCACCGAGCCTGCGCCCAGGAACAGCAGCGCCTTGAAGAAGGCATGGGTGAACAGGTGGAAGATGGACGCCTGGTACGCGCCGACGCCTGCGGCGATGAACATGTAGCCGAGCTGCGAGCAGGTCGAGTAGGCGATGATGCGCTTGA
>CAXTTB010000020.1:0-13721 GCA_964246905.1 uncultured Acetobacteraceae bacterium
GATGGCGGTGAGCGACAGCGGCATCGGCCCGGGCGTCGCCGTGGTGTCCCCGCCCAGCAGCGCGATCCCGAACCGCGCCTGGTCGCGCGACAGGCCGGACGCGAAGGCCGCGAACCAGGCATCGCCCGTGTCCCGCGGCGCCGAGACGGTCATCAGGTAGGCCAGCGGCACGGCGCCCATGGCGGCCAGGTCCGACAGGTTCACCCGCAGCAGCTTGGCGCCTACGGTGTCCGCCGGGTCGTCGGGCAGGAAATGCACCCCGGCCACCATGGCGTCCGCCGTGAACACCAGCTCGCGGCCCGGCGGCGGCCGCACCAAGGCCCCGTCGTCCAGCAGGTCGAGCGCCCCCGGTCCGGCCAGCGGCCGGAAGTGCCGGGCAATCAGCCCGAACTCGGCCGGCGCATCGGCCGTCACGGGCGCGTCATCCGTGGGTGGGGACCGGCTCCGCCGGGAAGTCGCCGGGCCGCAGCTCGCGCGCCAGCCGGTCGAGCATCCCGTTGACCATGCGCGGCTCCTCCCCGGTGAAGAAGCCGTGCGCCACGTCCAGGTACTCGTTGATGACGACGCGGGCGGGCGGGCCGTCGGCCATGGACAGCTCCGCCCCGCCGGCGCGCAGCAGGGCGCGCAGCACCGGGTCGAGGCGCACCATGGGCCATTCCGGCGGCAGGGCGTCGGCGATCAGGGCGTCCAGCCGGTCCTGCTGCAGCACCGCGGAGCGGACGATCTGCTGGAACAGCGGCACGTGCGCGTCGGGCACCCGGCCCTCCTCGAAGCCGCCGCCGCCCAGGTGCTCGGGGCCGGGCATCTCGCCCAGGCGATGGCGCACGAACTGCTCGATCACCGTCTCCGCCGTCTCCCCACCCTGCTCGCTTTGGAACAGCGCCTGGACGGCCGCGACGCGGGAGGCGGTGCGGGGACGGCTGGGCGGACGGGCGGCACGGGCCATCAGGCGGCTCCCATCCCGCGTGCGACCGCGACCTGCCGCAGCGCCGCCGAAGCGGCCTCCGCCCCCTTGTTGTGCCCGTCCGTGCCGGACCGCGCGACCGCCTGGCCGATGTCGTGCACGGTGAGCAGCCCGGTGCCCATCGCCAGGCCGTACTGCAGCGCGACCTGCATCAGGCCGGCCATGCTCTCGCGGCAGATATGGTCGTAATGGTCGGTCTCCCCGCGGACGATGCAGCCCAGCGCGATGAAGCCGTCGAACCGCTGGGACCCGCGCAGCACCAGGCGGATCGCCTGGGCCAGCTCGAACGCGCCGGCCACGTCGAGGACGTCATGCGTGGCGCCGGCCTCCGACAGGATGCGCCTGGCGCCGCGGGTCATGCCATCGACGACCTCGCGGTAATAGGGCGCGCGCACCATCAGCAGACGGGGCGCCGGACCCGGCACGGCCGGGGCCGCGGGCAGGGGCGCGTCGATGGTGCTCATGGAGGCAGTCCTCTATTCCGCGGCGGCGCCGGCAATCGGCCGATGCTCGACGATGTTCAACCCGTAGCCCTCGAGGCCGATCAGGGTGCGCGGCGTGTTGGACAGCAGGATCATGTCGCGCACGCCCAGGTCAAGCAGGATCTGCGCCCCGATGCCGTAATCCCGCAGGACCGGCGGGGGCCGGGTGTCGGCCGTCAACGCGCTCACCCGTTCGGACACGGCGGTCGGCCTCGGGTCGCGGATCAGCACGACGGCGCCCCGGCCCTCCGCCGCGATCATCCGCATCGACGCACGCAGCGCCGAGGAGTGCGGGCCGCCCAGCGTGTCAGTCACCAGATCCACGGCGTGCATCCGCACCATCGCCGGCTGCGGCCCTGTGAGGTCGCCCTTGGTCAGCACCAAATGTTCCGCATAATCAAGCGTGTTGGCATAGACGCTCAGCGTCCATTCCCCGTCCTCCGTGTGCTGCGTCGCGCCCTGCTGCACCCGGCGCACCAGGCGCTCGGTGCGGCGGCGGTGGCCGATCAGGTCGGCGATGGTGCCGAGCTTGAGGTTGTGGTGCTGGGCGAAGGCCACCAGGTCCGGCAGGCGGGCCATCGTGCCGTCGTCGTTCATGATCTCGCAGATCACGCCGGCGGGGGTGAGGCCGGCCAGGCGCGCGATGTCCACCGCCGCCTCCGTGTGCCCGGCGCGCACCAGCGTGCCGCCGTCCCGGGCACTCAGCGGGAACACGTGGCCCGGCGTCACGATCTGCTCGCGGCTGGCCTCCGGGTTGATGGCGACGCCGATGGTCAGCGCCCGGTCGGCGGCCGAGATGCCGGTCGTCACCCCGTCCCGCGCCTCGATGGACACGGTGAATGCCGTGTAGTGCCGGGTGTTGTTCGACTGGCTCATCAGCGGCAGGCCGAGCTGCTCCACCCGGGCGCGGGTGAGCGCCAGGCAGATCAGGCCGCGGGCGTGCCGGGCCATGAAGTTGATGGCGTCGGGCGTCGCGAACTGGGCGGGGATCACCAGGTCGCCCTCGTTCTCCCGGTCCTCGTCGTCCACCAGGACGAACATGCGCCCGGCCCGCGCCTCCGCGATCAGCTCCTCGGCGCTGCACAGGTAGTCGGACAGGGTGGACGACTTCATGGGACCTCCGCCAGGCGGGCGACGTAGCGCGCCAGCATGTCAATCTCGATGTGCACGGCATCGCCGGGCTGGAGCTGGCCCAGCGTGGTCACGTCCCAGGTATGCGGGATGACGTTGACGCCGAACAGGCTGCCCGCCGCCGCGTTCCCCATGACTTCGTTCACCGTCAGCGACACGCCGTCGAGCGACACGCTGCCCTTGGCGGCGATGAAGCGGGACAGCTCGCGCGGCGCCTCGACCTGCACGCGCCAGGAGCCGTTCTCCGGCGTGACGGACCGCACGTGGCCCAGGCCATCGACGTGGCCGGACACGATGTGGCCGCCCAGCTCGTCGCCCACGCGCAGGGAGCGTTCCAGGTTCATCCGGCTGCCGACGGCCCAGCCGCCCAGCTTGGTCTTGGACAGCGTCTCGCCCGACACCTCCACCGCGAACCAGTCCGGCCCGACCTCGATGGCGGTGAGGCAGCAGCCGCCGCAGGCGATGGACGCGCCCACGGCGATGCCCGCGGTGTCGGGCCAGGGCGCGCCGATCACCAGGCGCATGTCCTGGCCGCCGCCGATGGGCCGCAGGCTGCGTACCTCGCCCATGCCGGTCACGATCCCGGTGAACATCAGGCGGCCCACTTGAGTTTGTTTGGCGCGGCTTCGCGCCGGCTGTATTCTGTCAGCATGTCGTCCCCCACCGGCCGCGCGTCCGTCCGCCGGAACCGCGGCATGTCGCCCAGCGCCGCCGTGCCGAAGGCCTGCGCCGCCGGCCAGCCGTCGCCGCCCATCACGCCGGGCGCGTGGAACCAGGCGATGCGGTCCACGAGGCCCGCGCGCAGCAGCCCGCCCGCGACCTGCGCCCCGCCCTCCACCAGCACCCGGGTCAGCCCGGCGGCGCCCAAGGCCTGCAGGCCGGACGCGAGGTCGATCCCCTGCTCCGCGCCTGCGGCCTCGATCAGCCGCGCCCCGGCGTCCTGCAAAGCCCTCGCCCGCCCAGCGTCGGCGTCGGCGCGATGCAGGAACCAGGTCGGCACCACCGCCGCGGTCGCCACGACCCGCGCCGTAGGCGGGGTGCGGAGCCGGCTGTCCACCACGATGCGGAGATCGGGGTTCTTGCGATACCCGGGGATGCGGCAGGTCAGCTCCGGGTCGTCCGCCAGGACGGTGCCGACGCCGGCCAGCACCGCGTCGTGCTGCCCGCGCAGCGCGTGCGCCGCCCGGCGGGCCTCGGGTCCGGTGATCCACTGGCTTTCCCCGGTGCGCGTCGCGATGCGCCCGTCGAGCGTGCTGGCCAGCTTCAACGTCACCATGGGCCGGCCCAGGCGGAGCCGGGTCAGGAACCCGGCCTGCAACGCCTCCGCCTCCTCCGCCATCAGCCCGACGGCGACCTCGATCCCCGCCGCCCGCAGCGTCGCCATGCCGCGCCCGTCCACCCGAGGGTCCGGGTCGCCGCACGCCACCACCACCCGCGCCACCCCGGCCGCGATCAGCGCCTCCACGCAGGGCGGGGTGCGCCCGTGATGGCTGCACGGCTCCAGCGTCGCGTAGGCCGTGGCGCCGCGCGCCAGGGCGCCGGCCTGGGCCAGCGCCACCGTTTCCGCGTGGGGCCGTCCGCCCGGCGCGGTCGTGCCGCGCCCGACCACCCGACCGTCCCGCACCAGCACGCATCCGACCGCCGGGTTGGGCCAGGTGTTGCCAAGGCCGCGCCGGGCGAGCGCCAGGGCGGCGCGCATGTGCTCCCTGTCTGCCGCATCCCCAGAGGTGGTGCCCGTGTCCCCCATCCGCGCTATGTAGGCTCCTCAAGCGACCCCAGGAAGGCCTCGAAGTCCTTTGCCTCGCGGAAGTCGCGGTACACGCTGGCGAAGCGGACGTAGGCGACCGCGTCCACGTCCTTGAGCGTCTCCATCACCAGCTCGCCCAACTGCTTGCTCGGGATGTCGTTCTCCCCCGTGGCCTCCAACTGGCGCACGATGCCGTTGACGACGCGCTCCAGCCGCTCCTCCTGCACCGGGCGCTTGCGGAGCGCGATGCGGATGGAGCGGGCCAGCTTCTCCCGGTCGAACGGCACCCGGCGGCCATCGGCCTTCAGCACCGTCAGCTCGCGGAGCTGCACCCGCTCGATGGTGGTGAACCGCTGCCCGCAGCCGCCGCAGAACCGCCGGCGGCGGATGGCCGACCCGTCGTCGTTGGGCCGGCTGTCCTTCACCTGCGTGTCGTCGTTGCCGCAGAACGGGCAGCGCATGGTCCCCTACGGCCCGGCGTGGCCCGCCAGCAGGCCCGGGTAGATCGGGAAGCGCGCGCACATCGCCTGCACCCGCGCCGCCACCGCCTGCTCCGCCAGGCCGTTGCTGCCGTCGTTGGAGCGGGACAGGCCGTCCAGCACCTCGTCGATCATCAGGCCGACCTCGCGGAACTCCGCCGGACCGAAGCCGCGGGTGGTGGCGGCCGGGGTGCCGAGGCGGATGCCGGAGGTGACGGCGGGCTTCGCCGGATCGAACGGGATGGCGTTCTTGTTCACGGTGATGTGGGCGCGCTCCAGGCTCGCATCCGCCGCCTTGCCGGTCACGCCCTTGGGCCGCAGGTCCACGAGGACCAGGTGGCTGTCGGTGCCGCCGGTCACGATGTCGCAGCCCTGCTCCATCAGCGTCTCCGCCAACATGCGGGCGTTGTCGATCACGGCGCGCTGGTAGGTGCGGAACTCCGGGCGCAGCGCCTCCCCGAACGCCACCGCCTTGGCGGCGATCACGTGCATCAGGGGGCCGCCCTGCAGGCCGGGGAACACCGCCGAGTTGAACTTCTTGCCAAGCTCCAGGTCGTTCGACAGGATCATGCCGCCCCGCGGGCCGCGCAGCGTCTTGTGCGTCGTCGTCGTGACCACGTGCGCATGCGGCAGCGGCGTCGGGTACGCGCCCGCCGCCACCAGCCCGGCGTAGTGCGCCATATCGACCAGGAACCACGCGCCCACCTCGTCCGCCACCTTGCGGATGCGGGCGAAGTCGATGGCGCGCGGGTAGGCCGAGCCGCCGGCGATGATCATGCGCGGCTTCTCCGCCCGGGCCAGGCGCTCCAGCTCGTCATAGTCCAGCAAGCCGTCCTCCTGCCGCACGCCGTACTGGACGGGGCGGAACCACTTGCCCGACAGGTTGGGCGCCGCGCCGTGCGTCAGGTGCCCGCCGGCGGCGAGGCTCATGCCCAGGATGGTGTCGCCGGGCTGCAGGAGGGCGAGGAACACCGCCTGGTTGGCCTGCGCGCCGGAATGCGGCTGCACGTTGGCGTAGGCGCAGTCGAACAGTGCCTTGGCGCGGTCGATGGCGAGCGTCTCCGCGCGGTCCACCTCGAAGCAGCCGCCGTAGTAGCGGCGTCCGGGATAGCCCTCCGCATACTTGTTCGTCAGCACCGATCCCTGCGCTTCCAGCACGGCGGCGGAGACGATGTTCTCGCTGGCGATCAGCTCGATGCCGTCCTGCTGGCGCGCCAGCTCCGCGCCGATGGCGGCGGCGAGGTCCGGGTCGGTCTCGGCGAGGCTGGCCGAGAAGAAGCGGGTCAGGCTGGCGGGCGGGGTCTGCTCGTTCATGGGTGTCCTGCTGATGTCCGGGGCCGCGGCGACGTGCCCTGTATTTAGGGTTGGCCGCCGGTTATATCACGCCTTTTGCGCGCAGGTCCGCCAACTGCTCCGGCGAGAGGCCGAGGCGGGCGCCCAGCACGTCGTCGGTATGCTGGCCCAGTGTCGGCGGAGCCATGCGGTAGTCGGCGGGAGTCTCCGACAGGCGCACCGGGTTGGCGATCACCTTCACGCCATCCGGATGGGACGGGTGCGGCATCGTCAGCACCGTGCCGCGCGCCTGCACCTGCGGGTCGGCGAACACGTCTTCCAGCGTGTTGATCGGGCCGCAGCCGATCCTCAAGACCTCAAGCTCCGCGACCCAGCGCGCCGTCGGGTGCCGGCGCAGCACGGGGGCCAGCGTTTCCGTCACCAGCGCGCGGTTGCCGACGCGGGCGGCGTTGGTGGCGAAGCGCGGGTCGTCCAGCAGGTGCGACAGGCCGTAGCTGTCGCAGAACCGCTTGAACGTCGGGTCGTTGCCGATTGATAACACAAGATAGCCGTCCGCGGTCGGGAACACCTGGTACGGCACGATGTTCGGGTGCTGGTTGCCGAGCCGCGCCGGGTTCTCCCCGGTTGCCAGGTAGTTCATGCCCTGGTTGGCCAGCCACGCGACGTGCGCGTCCAACATGCCGATATCGACCTGCTGCCCCTGCCCCGTCGCTTCCCGGTGGCGCAGCGCCGCCAGCACGCCGATGCAGCCGTACAGCCCGGCGAACAGGTCGGCGACCGGCACGCCCACCTTCTGCGGCAGGCCGTCCGGCTCGCCCGTCAGGCTCATCACCCCGCCCATCGCCTGGATCAGGCTGTCGTAACCCGGGCGCGGCGCGTACGGCCCGGTCTGCCCGAAGCCGGTGATCGAGCAGTACACGAGGCCCGGGAACCGCTCGTGCAACTGCCCGTATCCCAGCCCGTACTTGGCCAGCGCGCCGACCTTGAAGTTCTCCACCAGGATGTCGCTCTGCGCGATCAGGTCGAGCGCGATGGCCTGGCCCTCGGGCTTGGCGATGTCGAGCGTGACCGACCGCTTGTTGCGGTTCACGCCGACGAAGTAGGCGCTCTCCCCGGTGCCCGGCATGAACGGCGGCGCGAAGCCGCGCGTGTCGTCGCCGGAGCCGGGCTTCTCGATCTTGATCACGTCGGCGCCGAGGTCCGCCAGCATCTGCACGCAGGTCGGCCCGGCCAGGACGCGGGTGAGGTCGAACACGGTCAAGCCCGCGAGCGGGCCGGAGGGTGGGGGGCCAGAGCTTGGGGAGCCAGAGCTTGGGTAGTCGGTCATGCTGGATCGGTCTCCGCGCCCTTGTTCAGGCCCATGGGTGGGTCCATTCTCGGCAAAGCGTTATATGCACCCTGCATCCCGAGGCAAACCTGATGCTCGACCGGCCCCATCCCACTCCCGATGCTCCGACGCTCGATCAGCAGGCGCTGGCGACCGCGCTGTCGGGCAAGCACCTGGTCGGCGGGCGCCTCGTGTCCCCGCGGTCCGGCAAGACCTTCCCCATCGTGAACCCGGCCACCGGGCTTGAGGTCGCGCACGCGGCGGAGGGCGACGCCGCCGACGTGGAAGCCGCGGTGCTGGACGCGGACACGGCGCAGAAGGCCTGGGCCAAGGTCCCGGCCCGCAAGCGCGGCGCCATGGTGGCGGCGTGCGCCGCCCTGCTGCGGGACCACGTGGAAGAGCTGGCCCGGCTGATCGCGCTGGAGACCGGCAAGGCGCTCCGCACCGAGAGCCGGGTGGAGGCGCAGACCGTCGCCGACATCTTCGAGTTCTACGGCGGCCTCGGCGGCGAGCTGAAGGGGGAGACGGTGCCCTTCGCCCCCAACGTGCTGTCGGTCACGGTGCGGGAGCCGCTGGGCGTCGTCGGCGCGATCATCCCGTGGAACGTGCCGATGCTGCTGATGGCGCTGAAGGTGGCGCCGGCCCTGGTCGCGGGCAACACGGTGGTGGTGAAGTCGGCGGAGGAGGCGCCGCTCGCGGTGCTCCGCATCTGCGAGCTGATGAACCGCGTGCTGCCGCCGGGCTGCTTCAACATGGTGTCGGGCTTCGGGCCGGAGTGCGGCGGGCCGCTGGTGGCGCATCCCTTGGTGCGGAAGGTGACGTTCACCGGCAGCGTCGAGGTCGGGCGCATCGTGTCCAAGGCCGCCGCCGAGAAGCTCGTGCCCGTGACCCTGGAGCTGGGCGGCAAGAGTCCGATGATCGTGTTCGCCGACTGCGACTTCGACAAGACCGTCATGGGCGCCATCACCTCCATGCGCTTCACCCGGCAGGGCCAGAGCTGCACGGCCGCGAGCCGCATCTACGTGGAGCGCCCGATCTTCCAGCGGTTCGTGGACGCGCTGGCGGCCCGCGTGGACGCCATGCGGATGGGCGACCCGCTGGACGAGGCGACCGACATCGGCACCATCATCAGCCCGGACCAGTTCAAGAAGGTCGAGGGCTTCATCGAGGAGGGCCTCGCGACCTCCGGCGCCACCGGCCGCGCGTGCAGCGCCATGCCGTCCGACCCGGCCCTGGAAAAAGGCCTGTTCATCCGCCCCTACATATTCTCCGGCCTGCCGGACGACAGCCGGCTGGTGCAGGAGGAGATCTTCGGCCCCGTCACCTGCGTGTTCCCATTCGACGACGCGGAGACGGCGCTGGCGGCAGCGAACGGCACCGAGTACGGATTGGCGGCGTCCTTGTGGACCAACAACCTGCGGGTCGGCCTCGACCTCGCGCATCGGCTGGAGGCCGGGCTGGTGCAGATCAACCAGAACCTGGTCGTGCAGGCCAACCTGTCCTATGGCGGGGTGAAGAGCAGCGGCTTGGGCAAGGAGGCCAGCCTGGAATCGATGCTGGAACACTTCATGCACAAGAAGACCATCATGGTGAATTACGGCTGATCCAACGGACGGGGACCGATGCCCAAGACCGACCAGACCATCCCGGCGAGCCTGCAGCCCAAGGCCGCCGAGTACTCCTTCGACCTTGAGAACGCGCTGCGCTCGATCGTGTCGCTGCGCGCGACCGTGCCGGAGGATGCGTTCACCGCCTCCACGCTCGGCACGGAGCGCGCGGGCAGCGCCGTGCACATCCGGCCCGGCCTGTTCCTCACCATCGGCTACCTCATCACGGAGGCGGAGACGGTCTGGCTGTCCGCCGCCGATGGGCGCACCGTCGCCGGCTACCCCATGGCCTATGACCAGGACACCGGGTTCGGCGTGGTGCAGGCGCTCGGCAAGCTCGACCTGCCGGTGATGGAGCTGGGCGACAGCGACAAGGCGCGGGTGGGCACGCCGGTGATCTTCGCCGCCGCCGGCGGGCGCCGGCAGTGCGTCGCGGCCAAGGTGGCCGGGCGGCAGGAGTTCGCGGGCTACTGGGAGTACCTGCTGGACGACGCCATCTTCACCGCGCCGTCGCACCCGTTCTGGGGCGGCGCCGGGCTGGTGGGGCAGGACGGGCGGCTGCTGGGCATCGGCTCGCTGGTCTTGCAGCAGGGCCAGGGCGGCAAGCGGACGGACATGAACATGGTGGTGCCGGTGCAGTTGCTGCGCCCCATCCTCGACGACCTGCTGTCCTATGGCCGGGTCAACCGTCCTGCGCGGCCGTGGCTCGGCCTGTATGCCATGGAGGACGACTCGGCCCTGGTCGTGGGCGGCCTGGCGGACAACGGGCCGGCGGACCAGGCCGGGGTGCGGACCGGGGACCGCATCCTGTCGGTGAACGGGGAGGACGTGCCCGACCTTGCGGGGCTGTGGCGGGCGGTCTGGGCGTCCGGCCCGGCGGGCACGCCAGTGCAGGTCAGGCTCGGGCGCGGCAGCAAGACCGCCGCCGTGACCGTGACCTCGACCGACCGCGCCACCCATTTGAAGTCGCCCCGGCTGCACTAGGGCCACAGGCGTGTGCGAGCTGCGGCGCGGCGTCGGATGGGTCGTGCTGCGCGTCGCGGTCCGCACCCTCGCCTCCGTGTTCACCGCGCTGCTCGGGTTGCTCGCCCTGGCAGTCGTTATAATGGCGGGCCTGTTCTGGCTGTCCCTGCCGCCTGCCGCCATGCAGGCCCGCATCCCGGGCCTTGCGCGGCCAGTCGCGATCACCCTGGACGGCGACGGCATCCCGCGCATCGCGGCCGGGTCGGAGCTTGATGCCGCGGCGGCGCTCGGCTTCGTCCATGCCCGGGACCGCATGTTCCAGATGGAGCTGATGCGCCGGGCCGCGTCCGGGCGCCTGTCGGAGATCGCCGGCGGCGTGACGCTGCGGCTGGATCGGACGATGCGGGTGCTCGGGCTGCGCCGGCGCGCGGAGGCCGACCTGCCGGCGCTCGACGCCGACACGCGGGCGATGCTGGACGCCTACGCCGCGGGGGTGAACGCCTGGATCGCGGCGCGCGGGCGGCTCGCGGCGCCGGAGTTCATCCCGCTCGGCGCCCCGGAACCCTGGACCGCGGTGGACTGCCTGCTGTGGGGCAAGACGATGGGCCTGTACCTGTCGGGCAACTGGCGGTCCGAGCTGGCACGGGCGGCGGCGCAGGCCCACCTGCCCGCCGCACGCATGAGGGAGCTATGGCCGCCGCAGGACGACACCCCGCGGCCGGACGCCCGCGGCCTGCCGGGAACCTCGGGCGGCGGGGCCACCCGGCGGGCAGCAGCGGGGCCGGACTTCCCGGAGCCGGGCACTTGGCCGCATTCGGCCAGCAACGAGTGGGCGGTGGACGGCAGCCGGACGGCCACGGGGCACCCGCTGCTGGCCGGCGACCCGCATCTCGGGTTCAGCCTGCCGGCGATCTGGTACCTGGCGCGGATCGAGACGCCGGGCGGAGTGCTGGTTGGCGCCACGGCGCCGGGCGTGCCGTTCCTGGTGATCGGGCATAACGGGCGCATCGCCTGGACCTTCACCACCACCGGCGCCGACACGCAGGACGTGTTCACCGAGACCGTGCTGCCGGACGGGCGCTACCAGACCCCGGACGGCCCCCAGCCCTTCGCCGAGCGTGAGGAACGCATCCAGGTGCGCGGCGCCCCGGACGAGCGCCTCCTTGTGCGGGAGACGCGGCACGGCCCGGTGCTCAGCGACCTTGATGCACAAAGCGGGGATGCACAAAGCGGGGATGCACAAAGCGGGGACGCACACAGCGGGGATGCGCCCAACGGCCCGGTGCTGGCCGTCGCCATGGCCAACCTCCTGCCCGGCGACACTACGGCAACCGGGCTGCTGGCGCTCAACCGCGCGTCGGACGTGGCGGGCGCCGGGCGCGCGTCCGAGCTGGTCACGTCGCCCGTGCAGAACCTGCTGGCGGCGGACCGCACGACCATCGCGCAGTTCACCACGGGCCGCGTGCCGATCCGGCGGGCCGGCGACGGCACCGTGCCGGTGGAGGGCGCGGACGGCGCTTACGACTGGACGGGCTATGCGGGCGGCAGCGCCCTGCCCCACGTCGTGGCGCCCGCGGCCGGGCGGCTGGTGAACGCCAACGAGCGCGTGGCCGGGCCGGACTTCCCGGTGTTCATGGGCGCCGACTGGTTCGGCGACTGGCGGGCACGGCGCATCCGGCAGTTGCTGGCGGCGACGGCCAAGCACGACGTGGAAAGCTTCGCCGCCATGCAGGTGGACGCGGTCAGCAGCTTCGCCGTGCAGATCCTGCCGGCGCTGCTGGCCACCCCGCCCGCCGACGAGGCGTCCGGACGCGCCTTGGCCCTGCTGTCCCGTTGGGACGGCGGGATGCGGCCCGACCTGGCGCAGCCGCTCATCTTCAACGCCTGGGTCCGGCAGTTCGAGGGGACCATGCTGGCCCGCGCCGAAGTGCCCGCCGCCGCCGCGGGCGCGAGCGCGGAGCTGGTGGCCCGGGCGTTGTCGCCCGGCGGCGCGGACTGGTGCGAGGGCGATTGCGGGCCGATGCTGGCCGAGTCGCTGAAGACCACTATGGCCGGCCTTGCCGCCGCCTACGGCCCGCAGCCGGAGGATTGGCGCTGGGGCCGCGCGCACCAGGCTGTTTTCGCGCATCCCCTCTTGGGCACATTGCCTGTGCTCGGCCGGCTCACCACCTCCCGCATCGTGCAGCCCGGCGATGACACGACGGTGTACCGGGGCGCCATGCGCGGCGACTCTTGGACTTCGGTGCACGGCGCCGGGTATCGTGGGGTGTATGATTTGGACGACCTCGACCGCAGCCTGTTCGCCTTGACGCCCGGGCAGTCCGGCAACCCTTTCCGTTGGATGGCGACCTCCTTGATGGCGCGCTGGCGAGACGGCACATCCATCGCCATCGGCCCGCAGCCCGCCACCGTTTCGGATCGCATAGGATTGGTCCCATGAGCGCCTACTCCGACGGACACATTTCTGATGACGCCCTGCTGCTGGACGGGGTGGTGTTCCGCCGGGTATGCGCCTGGCTGATCGACCTCGTGCTGGTGGGCGGCATGGTCGCCGTGCTGTGGGTGGTGCTGGCCGGCTTCGGGCTGCTGACGCTTGGGCTGGGGTTGCCGCTGCTGGGGCTGCTGCCGGTCGTGCCGCTCGCCTACCACATCCTGTTCGTGGCGAGCCGGCGCAGCGCCACGCCGGGCCAGGTGGCGATGGACCTGGCAGTGCGGCGGGACGTGGATCTGGGCCGTCCGTCATTGCTGCAGGCGGTCCTGTTCACCGCCGGGCTGTGGCTGACGCTGGGCGCCGGGGTGGTCTGGCTGGCGGCGGCGTTGCTGACCACGCGGCACCGGACGCTGCACGACCTGGTGTCGGGCGTCGTCGTCGTGCGCGCCCGGGCCTTGGAGGAGACGTTGACCGCGCCCGCCGATTTCGGGAACATGCGCCGGGGAACTGGATACGCATGACCTACAAGCCGCCGCGCCGACCGCAGTTCTTCTACACCACGGCTCCGCTCCCCTGCCCCTACGTGTCGGGCCGGACCGAGCGCAAGGTGGTGACGGAGATCACCGGGCCGGACGCCGACAACCTGCATGACCGGCTGTCCCGGGCCGGCTTCCGCCGCAGCCACAACATCGCCTATGCCCCGGTCTGCCCGTCCTGCCAGGCCTGCGTGCCGATCCGGATTCCGGTCGCGACCTTCGTGCCCGACCGCGGCCTGCGCCGCATCATCCGGGCCAACGCGGGCGTCGAGGGCTACTCCATGCCCGCCCGCGCCACGGCGGAGCAGTTCCAGTTGTTCCAGCGCTACCAGCAGGCACGGCACAGCGACGGCGACATGGCGACCATGAGCTTCTACGACTACCGCGCCATGATCGAGGACACGCCCATCGAAACCACCATCACCGAGTTCCGCGGCCCCGGCGAGCGTCTGGTCGGCGGCTGCCTCACCGACCGGCTCGGCGACGGGCTTTCGGCGGTTTACAGCTTTTTCGCCCCGGAATGCGACAAGCAATCGCTTGGCACCTACGCGATCCTGTGGCTGATCGAGCGCGCCCGCGCGCAGAAGCTGCCTTACGTGTACCTGGGCTACTGGGTGCCGGAAAGCCGCAAGATGGCCTACAAGGCCCGGTTCCGGCCGTGCGAGATCCTGGTGCAGGGCACCTGGCGCACGCTGACGGACGGCGAGGCGGACCAGACCACGAGCACCGCGGCCGACTTGGTGCCGGAGACGGCGGGCTAG
>CAXTTB010000020.1:13821-17352 GCA_964246905.1 uncultured Acetobacteraceae bacterium
GCCAGCGAGCCGAAGTTGAACAGCCCGCTTTTCTGCCCCTTGAACGACTCGGTCTGCCAGGTCTGCGTGTAGGTGACGCGCACGCCATGGAACACGGCGCCGAGGCCGGCCTGGAACTCTCCCAGGAAGGCCCGCTTATCGACGGACGGGCCGCGGGCGCGGAACGTGCTGCCGTCCAGGAACAGGTCACGGGCGATGGCCTGGCCATCGGCGCCGGCGAACACGTACCAGACAAAGGGGCGCGTGGGCGTGTAGGCGTCCGACCCGCTCAGTCCGGGCCGGATGCGCGGCGCGCCGAAGTCGCTGTCGAGGCCCTGGCCGAGCCGCAGGCTGAAGCCCGCCTGAACGTAGTCCCGGACGGTCCCCACCCCGACCGCGAGGTCCGGCAGCGCGTCGGTCTCGATGCCGTAGAACTGCGCGATGGGCAAGCGGTAGGTCCGGTCCGCCAGGATCTCGATGGCCGGCTCGTCCTTGAGCTGCGACGACCAGCCGCGGTTGGGCGTGTCGCCGATCAGGTCGTGGAACCCGTTCTGCACCTGGCGCCCCAACGCCGACGGCCCGACCACGCCGAGCGTCAACGCCAGCAGGCTGCGGGCATTGTCGCTGTCGTGCAGCAGCCCGAAGGTCGCGTTGAGATACCCGGCATAGGGCCGGTCCCGCGGGTTCGGCGGATTGATCTGCGTGTTGCGGGGCGTGAAGATGGACTGGCTGATGTCCAGGCTGATCCGCTGCACGCCGTCGCCCCACACGGCGCGGCCCAGCCCCGCCAGCGCGTCCGGAACCGCATTGGTGCCCGACGTGTAGCCGAGCCGCAGCCCGCTCGTGTAATACTGGTCGGATGTGCCCTTCAGCGTCGATGCCGCGTCGTTCTCGACCTGGAGGGTGATGATGCCGGCGGGGTCCTCGGCCGGGGCGGCGAAGCCGGGCGCGGCCATCAATGCTGCCGTTGCGAGTCCAATCGCGGTGTTCCGAAACATGCTGCGTCCTGGCGTGGTGTCGCCGACAGGGTATCGGCAACATGCCGGGGGTTAAACCCCTTGGACCGGGCGCAGCGTGCCGTCGCGGTTTTTGGGGATGGGCTGAGCCGTTTTTGCCATTATCCTCGGCGACCAAGGCGAGGATTGGAACGGCTTGGCGCCAACTGCGGAATTGGCGTCCCGTAGGGGATTCGAACCCCTGTTACCGCCGTGAGAGGGCGGTGTCCTAGGCCTCTAGACGAACAGGACGTAGCCGAGGGCTAACTAGGGCAGGCATGACGGGGAATCAAGCGCCTTTCGTCGAGGCTTTCGAAGCGGCTTTCTGCCGCGCCGCGTCGCGCCGCCCGGTGCGGCAGGCGTCGGAGCAGAAGCGGACCTCCTCCCACGACGCCGCCCACTTCTTGCGCCAGGCGAACGGGCGCCCGCAGGCCGCGCACAGCTTGGTCGGCAGGTTCGGCTTCTTGTGCGCCATCAGCGGGCCAGCCCCACATGTCCCAGCACGCGGCCGGATTTCAGATCGACCAGCACCACGCGGTCAGGGCCGCCGCCCGCAAGCTGCACCGCAATCCGGTCGGCGGCGGCCGAGGCGCCCGCGATCCGCGTACCCGGCGGCTCGTCCAGCGTGACACTGGCAATCGGCGCGGAAGCGGCCGACATACGTTGGGCGAGCACGACGAACAGGCCCACCGTGCCGACGACGATCAGGACCCCCATGACGACAACCGCGGCTTTCAATGCGCCCAACGCTGCCCCTCCGGCCCGGCCTTTGCCTCCGTCACCTTTGCCTCCGTCGATCGAAGTCGTCGCCGGACCCGACGCATCGGGGCAGCGGACGGACCGATTCCTGGCGGACGCCATCGGCACGCTGTCCCGCTCCCGCGTCAAGTCCCTGATGCAGGACGGTGCCGTGCTGCGCGACAACAGGGCGCTCCGCGACCCCGCCGAACCCGTGCGGCCCGGCGCCGTCTTCGTCGTGCAGCCCCCGGCCGCCATCGCCGCCCGTCCGGAGCCGCAGCGCATCCCGTTCGAGATCCTGCATGAGGACGCCGACCTGATCGTGCTCGACAAGCCCGCCGGGCTGGTGGTGCATCCGGCGCCGGGCAACGAGGACGGCACGCTGGTCAACGCCCTCCTGGCGCATTGCGGCGACAGCCTGCCCGGCATCGGCGGGGAGCGCCGGCCCGGCATCGTGCACAGGCTCGACAAGGACACCACGGGCATCATGGTGGTGGCGAAGACGGAGCAGGCCCTGGCCAAGCTCTCCGCCGCCTTCGCCGCCCGCGACATCGACCGCGCCTACCACGCCCTGGCCTGGGGCGTCCCCGCGCCGGCAAGCGGCGAGATTGAGGGCGCCATCGGGCGGGACCCGCGGGAGCGCAAGCGCATGGCCGTGGTGGCCCGGGGCGGCAAGCCGGCGCTGACCCGGTACCGCGTCCTGCGCGCCTGGCCGGTGCCCGTCACCCTCCTGGAATGCGTGCTGGCGACCGGCCGGACGCATCAAATCCGCGTGCACCTGGCCAGCGCCGGGCACCCGGTGGTGGGCGACCCCGTGTATCTGCGCCGGGTGCCGGCCGCCGCGAAGGCGCTGAGTGGTCCCGTGCGCGCCGCCCTGCTCGACTTCCCGCGGCAGGCCCTCCATGCGGCGCGGCTCGGTTTCGCCCACCCGCGCACGGGCCGGGCGCTGCTGTTCGAGCGGCCCATCCCCGGCGACATGGCGGCGTTGCTGGAGGCCCTGGACCATTAGGCTGGGAACACCGCGCATTTCTTGACAGGACCTGCGGGGTCCTGTATCAATAATCCACTTGACGTGGCGGGCGTGCCACGTCGGGGCCTGTCCAGGTGGCTGCCGCTTCGGGGTGGTCTCTGGGACGTGATGGTGTTCCCCGCGCCTATCTTCAATTCCGTCGCAACCGATCCTGCCGCAACGCCGTATAGGGTTGAGACGGATCACCGAGGCGAGAGAGGCCCCATATGGCTGCTGCCATCATCAATGTTGCCCCAGAAGGCAACCTATCGCGTTATCTGCAGGAGATCCGCAAGTTCCCGATGCTCGCTCCAGAGGAGGAGCTTGAGCTGTCGCGCCGGTGGCGGGACCACGAGGACATGGGCGCCGCCCATCAGCTCGTCACATCACATCTGCGTTTGGTCGCCAAGATCGCCATGGGCTACCGCGGCTACGGCTTGCCAGTCGGCGAGCTGATCAGCGAGGGCAATGTCGGCATGATGCAGGCGGTCAAGCGGTTCGACCCGGACCGCGGTTTCCGCCTCGCAACCTATGCCATGTGGTGGATCAGGGCGGCCATCCAGGAGTACATCCTGCACAGTTGGTCGCTGGTGAAGATGGGCACCACGGCGGCGCAGAAGAAGCTGTTCTTCAACCTCCGCCGGCTCAAAGGCCAGATGCAGGCCATCGAGGACGGCGACCTGCAGCCGGAACAGGTGGCGAAGATCGCCCGCATGTTGGCCGTGCCCGAGCAGGACGTGGTCAGCATGAACCGGCGCCTCGCCGCGCCGGACAACAGCCTGAACGCCCCGGTCCGCGCCGACAGCGAGG
>CAXTTB010000021.1:0-17283 GCA_964246905.1 uncultured Acetobacteraceae bacterium
TCAAGACGCCCAGTTCTCGCGGAAATCGGTGTGCAGGGCCAGGCCGCCGTCCACGAACAGGGTCTGCCCGGTGATGTAGGCCGCGTCGCTCGACGCCAGGAAGGCGAAGCAGGCCGCGACCTCCGACGCTTCCGCGCTGCGCCCGAGCGGGATGTGCCGCTCGACGGCGCCGCGCGCCGCCGGGTCGTCGCGCGCCATCGACTTCTCATTGGGCGCCCCGAAGATCGGCCCCAACAAGAGCGAGGCGTTCTTCGACATCCGGGCCGCGAACATCGGCGCAGACTGGGCGCAATGCCTTGCGGTTTACTGGCGCCAGCACCGCTACTACCCGGAGCAAGCCGCCCGAACCGGCGAGGACGGGACAGTCGAGATCCAGATCGTGGTGAACCGCCTGGGCCGGGTCGAGTCGGCCGAGATCAAGCGCCGTTCCGGCTCGCCCTGGCTCGACATGGCCGCCCTCGGCACCTGGCGCAACGCCCAGTTGGCGCCGCTGCCGGCCGAGAACACCGACCCGACGATCACCATTCCACTGACCATCAACTACGTGCTGCTCCGCTGACCCCAATCCAGCCCGTTGCAGGCGCCCGCGCCGTTTGGTAATCTTTGACCGCGCGGATGTAGCTCAGTTGGTAGAGCGTCAGATTTCCAATCTGAATGTCGCGAGTTCGAACCTCGTCGTCCGCTCCATCTCTTGATTGCCGTCACCGTGCATAGGCCGAAGCGCGACGGTTGCGCTTCGGACCACACCCGGCTCAGATCGGCTCAGGCTGCCGCCCGCACCGTCACGGCGTCCAGCGCCTGGCCCAGGTCGGCCAGGATGTCGTCAATGTGCTCGATGCCCACGGACAGGCGCACGTAGCCGGGGCTGACGCCCGCCGCCATCTGCTCCTCCGCTTCCAACTGCGAGTGCGTCGTGCTCGCGGGGTGGATGGCGAGCGTCCGCGCATCGCCGATGTTGGCGACGTGCAGCACCATCTGCAGCCGGTCGATGAAGGCCCGGCCCGCGTCGGCGCCACCAGCCAGCTCCAGCCCCACCAGGCCGCCGTAGCCGCCGCGCATGGTGCGCGCCGCCCGCTCGGCCGCGGCTCCGGTCTGCTGCGAGGGGTGGATGACCCGCGCCACCTCCGGCCGGGTCAGCAGGAAGTCCACGACGGCCTGCGCGTTGCTGCAATGCCGCTCCATGCGCAGCGCCACCGTCTCGATCCCCTGCAGCACCAGAAAGGCGTTGAACGGGCTGAGCGCCGGGCCGAGGTCGCGCAGCAGCGTGACCCGCGCCTTCAGGATGTAGGCGATGGGGCCGAGCGGCTTGGCCGCCTCCACCCACACCGCGCCATGATAGCTGGCGTCCGGCTGGTGCAGCGCCGGCTGGCGGTCGGGATACGCCGCCCAATCGAAGTTGCCGCCATCGACGATCAGCCCGGCAATCGACGTGCCGTGCCCGCCCAGGTACTTGGTCGCGGAGTAGATCACCACCGCCGCCCCATGGTCGAACGGGCGCACCAGCAGCGGCGCGGCCGTGTTGTCCATGATGAGCGGCACGCCGAACCGCCGGCCGATGGCGGCGACCTCGGCGATGGGGAACACCTCCAGCTTCGGGTTCGGCAGGGTCTCGGCGTAGTAGGCCCGGGTGCGGTCGTCCGTCGCGCGGGCGAAGGCCTCGGGGTCGGCCGGATCGACGAAGCGGACCTCGATCCCCTGGTCGCGCAGCGTGTTGGCGAACAGGTTCCAGGTGCCGCCGTACAGGTTGGTCGAGCTGACGATGTTGTCGCCGACCCGCGCCAGGTTCTGCACCGCGAGCGCCGACGCCGCCTGCCCGGACGCCACCGCGAGCGCCGCCGCACCTCCCTCCAGCGCCGCCACCCGCTTCTCCAGCACGTCCGCGGTCGGGTTCATGATCCGGGTGTAGATGTTGCCGAGCTGCTTCAGCGCGAACAGGTCGGCCGCGTGCTCGGCGTTGTCGAACTGGAAGCTGGTCGTCTGGTAGATCGGCACCGCGACCGCGTTGGTGGCAGGGTCATGGCGCCAGCCGGCGTGCAGGGCCAGGGTTTCGGGATGC
The DNA here is from genome assembly GCA_964246905.1 of uncultured Acetobacteraceae bacterium. Taxonomy (GTDB): domain Bacteria; phylum Pseudomonadota; class Alphaproteobacteria; order Acetobacterales; family Acetobacteraceae; genus CAHJXG01. The sequence goes on from CAXTTB010000021.1 coordinate 2,057, forward strand.
TTGGAGTTCATCGGGACGGTCCCTCGCTGATTGATCCGGCACCATAGACGCGGGGGCGCCCTGCACGGAAGCACGAACCCGGGATGCCGCGCCGCGTTGCGACTGTTATCGGCCACCCAGACGGGCAACCGATATCAGAGTCACATTTGGCGCGCGGCCTCAGCCGCAAACGCTTCCCGTTTCGGCGACCCTACCAACCCCACGCGCATACCGGCCAGCCCGGCGGGCCGCCGGTATCAGACCACAGGAGAAACGGCCATGGACACGCAAACGATCAAGCTCGCCGCCACGGACATCGAGGCGACCCCGTTCCAGATCCCAGGCGCCCAGGGCGAGTTCCGCATCCAGATCCTGAACGAGGACCAGGTCCGCGGCGTCGTTACCACCATCGTGCACCTGCCGCCCGGCGGCATGATCCCTGCGCACTGTCACAAGGCCGGGGCCGAGATGCATTATGTGCTCGAAGGCGACCTGATCGAGGCTGGGCAGGAGATGGGCGTGGGCGGCTTCCTGACCCACGCGCCGGGCCAGGTGCACGGCCCGCACGAGAGCCGGGGCGGCGCCAAGGTGCTGACGGTGCAGCAATGGCAATCCAAGGACGGCAGCTTCGATTTCGAGCCGGCCTGAACGCCATGGACCAGCCGTTCCCCGAGCTTCCGGCCGGCGCGTTCGAGAAGGCCGACCCTTCCCCCGACACGCGGTTCTACGCGCAGGCCAGGCTGGTCACGCACATCGACGACGCCGCCATCGCCGCGGTGACGGCGTTGTACCGCGACGTGCTGCCGGAGGGCGGCATCGTGCTCGACCTCATGTCCAGTTGGGTCAGCCACCTGCCGGAGAATGTCACGTATGCCGAGGTGATCGGCCATGGCATGAACGCAAGTGAACTGGCCGCGAACCCCCGGCTGGACCGCTGGTTCTTGCAGGACCTCAACGCCGACCCGGCGCTGCCCTTGGCGCGTGCCAGCGTCGATGCCGCTTGCCTGTGCGTATCGGTGCAATACCTCCAGCGCCCGGCGGAGGTCTTTGCCAGCCTCGCCACCGTGCTGCGCCCGGGCGCGCCCGTCGCGATTACCTTCTCGAACCGCTGCTTCCCGACCAAGGCGGTGGCGATCTGGCAGGCGTTGGACGGTCCGGACCAATGCCGTCTGGTAGAGCTTTACCTGCGACGCGCCGGGTTCTCGCTTGTCGAGAGCCAGACGTTGCAGGATGGCCGTCGCAGCGATCCACTCTGGGCAGTAGTCGGGTGCATGGCGGGTTGAGGATGGTGGGCGCCGTTGGGTTCGAACCAACGACCCGCTGATTAAGAGTCAGCTGCTCTACCAACTGAGCTAGGCGCCCGCTGAGACTGGTTCTAGCAGCGTCGCCCGGCCTTGCAAAGCCACTGTGTCGTCATGCCTTGCATCGCAAACCAGCCCCGTGTTTGCTGCAAAGCCGGCGCGGTCGCGCTTCGGACAGGAGGTACGTTGGCCTACGCTTTGCAGCAGCTCATCAACGGCGTCACGTTGGGCATGATCTATGGGCTGATCGCCGTCGGCTACACCATGGTGTACGGCATCATCGGCATGATCAACTTTGCCCACGGCGACGTGTTCATGATCGGCGCCTTCCTGTCGCTGATCTCGTTGACCCTGCTGTCGGCGTTGGGCCTGTCCTCGGTGCCGATTGCCCTGGCGCTCACGCTGGTGTTCGCCGCCGGCATTGCGGCGCTGTATGGCTGGACCATCGAGCGGGTCGCTTACCGGCCGTTGCGCGGCAGCTTCCGACTGGCGCCGCTCATCAGCGCCATCGGCATGTCCATCGTCCTGCAGAACTTCGCTCAGGTCAGCCAGGGCGCGCGGGTGAAGCCCATCGCCCCGCTGATCCCGGGCGGCATCCAGTTGATGAACGTTGAAGGGTTCGCGGTGCAGCTTTCCTGGATGCAGATCGTCATCATCGTCACCACCCTGGCCGTGCTCGGCGTCTTCACCTACCTGGTTTCGGCGACGCCGCTCGGCCGGTCCATGCGCGCGTGCGAGCAGGATCAGAAGATGGCGGGCCTGCTCGGCATCGACACCGACCGGACCATCAGCCTCACCTTCGTCATCGGCGCGGCGCTCGCGGCGGTCGCCGGGCTGATGTTCCTGCTGTACTACGGCGTGATCGATTTCTTCATCGGTTTCGTGGCCGGGGTGAAGGCATTCACTGCGGCCGTGCTGGGCGGCATCGGGTCGCTGCCCGGCGCCGTGCTGGGCGGCCTCGCCATCGGCCTGATCGAGACGTTCTGGTCCGCCTATTTCAGCGTGCAGTACAAGGACGTGGCGGCGTTCAGCATCCTGGTCGTCGTGCTGATCTTCCTGCCGACCGGCCTGCTGGGCCGCACGGACGTCGAGAAGGTATGAACCCGGTTTTGAAAGACGCCGGCCTGTCGGCGCTGGTGGCGCTAGGCCTGTTCGGGCCGATGATCGGGTTGAAGACGGAGGCGGGCGCGACCGGCCTGTTCCTGATTCCGCGTCCCTTGGCGCTTGCCGCCGCGGTGGCCGCCGTGTTCTTCGGCCGGCTGCTGCTGCTGACCTGGCGCGGGCGGCGGCCAGGTGCCTATGGGGCGAACCGCAGGCTGGCCGAGACCCTGAAGCGGTCGGGCCGGTTCCTGACGCCGGCGCTGCTGGCGCTCTCTGTCGTGCTGCCGTTCATCTCCGGGCGCTACGGCATCGACCTTGGCATCCTGGTCTTGACCTACGTGATGCTCGGCTGGGGGCTGAACATTGTCGTCGGATTGGCCGGGCTGCTCGACCTCGGCTACGTCGCTTTCTATGCGGTCGGCGCCTACTCCTTCGCGCTGCTGTCGCAGACGTTCGGCCTAGGGTTCTGGACCTGCCTGCCGCTGGCCGGTCTGTTCGCGGCGACGTGGGGCGTGATGCTGGGCTTCCCCGTGCTGCGGCTGCGCGGCGACTACCTCGCCATCGTGACGCTCGCGTTCGGGGAGATCATCCGCATCGTCCTGCTGAACGCGGCCAGCGTCACCGGGGGGCCGAACGGCATCAGCGGCATCCCGCGTCCCACCTTCTTCGGCTTACGGTTCTCCGCCGAGGGCGGGCCTGACACCTTCTCGGGCTTTTTCGGCCTCGAGTACAGCCCGACGCAGCGCGTCGCGTTCCTTTACTACGTGATCCTGAGCCTCGCCTTGCTGACCAACTGGGTCACGCTCCGCCTCCGCCGCGTGGCACTCGGACGGGCGTGGGAAGCGCTGCGGGAAGACGAGGTTGCCTGCCGCTCCCTCGGCATCAACGTCACCGTCACCAAGCTCACGGCGTTCGCCATCGGCGCGACCTTCGGCGGGTTTGCCGGGGCGTTCTTCGCCACCCGCAACGCCTTCATCAGCCCGGAAAGCTTCACTTTCATCGAAAGCGCCATCGTGCTCGCCATCGTCGTGCTCGGGGGCCTCGGCAGCCAGCTCGGCACGGCGCTCGCCGCCATTGTGATGATCGGCGGGTTCGAGGTGTTCCGCGACCTCGCCGACTACCGCATGTTGCTGTTCGGCGGCGCGCTGGTGCTCATCATGGTGCTGCGCCCGCGCGGCCTGGTGTCCGGTCGGACTCCAAGCGTGGCGCTCGGCCGTCGCCGCGAAATCTCGGCCGAACTGGTGGCGGAAGGCCGTGGATAGCCCCCTGCTGCAAGTCACCGACCTGACGATGCGCTTCGGCGGCCTGACGGCGGTGAACGCCTTGTCGTTCGAGGCGCGGCGAGGCGAGATCACCTCCGTCATCGGCCCGAACGGCGCCGGCAAGACCACGGTGTTCAACTGCATCACCGGGTTCTACCGTCCCACCTCCGGCGACATCGCGCTGACCCACCCGGATGGTGCTGCGTTCCGGCTGCAGACCCTGCCGGGCCACCGCATCGCCCGGCGCGCCCGCGTCGCCCGCACCTTCCAGAACATCCGCCTGTTCGCCGGCATGACGGTGCTGGAGAACCTGCTGGTGGCGCAGCACAACGCCTTGATGCCCAACGTAGGGTCCGGCCTGCTCGCCGTGTTCGGCCTGGGCGGGCACCGTGCGGCGGAGGCCGTCGCCATCGACCGCGCCCGCGGCTGGCTCGACCGCATCAACCTGCTGCCCCGCGCCGACGACCCGGCCGGCGCCCTGCCCTATGGCGACCAGCGCCGGCTGGAGATCGCCCGCGCCATGTGCACCGCCCCGGTGCTGCTCTGCCTCGACGAACCCGCGGCCGGGCTGAACCCAAGGGAAAGCGACGCCTTGGCTGGACTGCTCAAGACCATCCAGGCGGACGGGTGCTCCGTGCTGCTGATCGAGCACGACATGGGGGTCGTCATGCGCATCTCCGACCACATCGTCGTGCTCGACCACGGCCAACGCATCAGCGACGGCGATCCGGCGCATGTCCGCGCCGACCCGAAGGTGATCGCCGCCTACCTCGGCGAGGGCGACGAGGACGACCCCGATGTGCCGCTCGCTGCGGCGCCCGACACGCCGCTGGCCGCCGCGTCGTGAGCGGGCCGCTGCTCAAGCTGTCCGGCGTCACCGCGTTCTACGGCGCGATCCAGGCGCTCAAGGGCGTGGACCTGGAAGTCGCGTCGGGCGAGATCGTTACCCTGATCGGCGCGAACGGCGCGGGCAAGAGCACGCTGATGATGACGATCTGCGGCAGCCCGCACGCCCGGCACGGCCAGGTACTGTACGACGGTCGCGACATCACCGCGCTGCCGACGCACGAGATCATGCACATGGGCCTGGCCCAGTCGCCGGAAGGCCGCCGCATCTTCGGCCGCATGACGGTGCACGAGAACCTGCTGATGGGCGCGCAGGTGGTCGCCATGCGGAACTACGCCGCGACCCGGGACCTGGTGTTCACCCTGTTCCCGCGGCTCAAAGAACGCCTGACCCAGCGCGGCGGCACCCTGTCGGGCGGTGAGCAGCAGATGCTGGCCATCGGCCGCGCGTTGATGAGCCAGCCGCGCCTGCTGCTGCTCGACGAGCCGAGCCTGGGCCTGGCGCCGCTGGTGGTGCGGCAGATCTTCGGCGCGATCCGCCAGTTGAACCGGGACACCGGATTGACCGTGCTGCTGGTGGAGCAGAACGCCTTCCAGGCGCTCCGTCTCGCGCACCGCGGCTACGTGCTGGTCAACGGGACTGTCACCATGGCCGGGTCGGGCGCCGAACTGCTGGCCCGGCCGGAGATCCGCGCGGCCTACCTGGAAGGCGGGCATTAGCACCCTTCCCCGGTTTGTGGCTTCCGCATAGGGTATGTCACGTATCAATTAAGGAACATTGCCATGCTTCGCAGAACCCTGGTGGCGAGCGCCGCCATGTTGGCTGTCACCCTCGCCGGCGCCGCGGCACAAGCGCAGATCCGCGTTGCGACCGTGGGACCGATGACCGGGTCCTACGCCGCGGTCGGCGCGCAGATGAAGGCCGGCGCCGAGCAGGCGGTCGCCGACATCAACAAGGCCGGCGGCGTCAACGGCCAGCAGCTCGTGCTTGAGGTCGGCGATGACGCCTGCGACCCGCGCCAAGCGGTGTCGGTGGCGAACCAGATGGCCAGCCGCAAGGTCGCCGTGGTCGCCGGGCATTACTGTTCCGGCAGTTCCATTCCGGCCAGCAAGGTCTATGCCGAGGAAGGTGTGCTGCAGATCAGCCCGGCCAGCACCAATCCCAAGTACACCGACGAAGGCAGTTGGAACACCTTCCGCGTCTGCGGGCGGGACGACCAGCAGGGGCTGGTCGCCGGCAAGTACCTCGCAACGACGTTCAAGGGCAAGAAGGTCGCGATCCTGCACGACAACTCCGCCTACGGCAAAGGCCTGGCGGACGAGACCAAGAAGTCGCTCAACGCCAACGGCCTGACCGAGACGCTCTACGCCGCCTACACGCCCGGCGAACGCGACTACTCCGCCATCGTCAGCCGCATGAAGCAGGCGGGGATCGACGTTATCTACGTCGGCGGCTACCACACCGAGACCGGGCTGATCGCGCGCCAGGCCAAGGAGCAGGGCATGAACGTCACGATGGTCGGCGGCGACGCGCTGGTGACAAACGAGTTCTGGCAGATTGCTGGCCCGGCCGGCGAGAACACGCTGATGACCTTCCCCTCCGACCCGCGGAAGCGCCCGACTGCGGCGGCGGCTGTTGCCGAGTTCAAGGCGAAGGGCTTCGACCCGGAGGGCTACACGCTCTATACCTACGGCGCGATCCAGATCTGGGCGGAGGCCGCCAAGAAAGCCAACAGCATCGACGGCAAGAAGGTCGCTGATGCCCTCAAGGGCGGCAAGGCCTGGGACAGCGTTCTGGGGCCGATCAGCTTTGACAAGAAAGGCGACATCACCGCGGCGGATTACGTGTTCTATGTTTGGAAGAACGGCAACTACTCCGAGATGTGAAGCAATGACGCCTCAAGGCTCGGGCAAGTCCCGGGCCTTCTCAGGCCGTGACCGTGATGCGGTGATAGGACCGGCCGAAGTAGATTAGGCCCTCATGCGCCTCGCTGGCCTGGATCGCATCGACCTCGCAGAAGAATACGTCATGGGTGCCGACTTCCGACACCTCGGCAATCCGGCAGTCGAACGACACCACGGCGTCGGTCAGCACCGGGGCGCCGGTGGCCAAGGTGATCCAACCGGCCTCGGCGAACCGCTCCTCCATCGTGTGCGGCGTGAAGCCGGCGAAGATCGACGACAGCGCCTCCTGCGAGGCGGTGAGCGTGTTGACGCACAGGACGGCGTTGGCCTTGAACGCCTCGTTGGAATCGCTGTTGCGGTTCATGCAGACCAGCAACGTCGGAGGATCATCGGTGACGCTGCACACGGCGGACGCGGTGAACGCGCACCGTCCAGCCGGTCCGTCCGATGTGATGACACTGACGGCGGCTCCGAGCCGGGCCATTGCGTTGCGATAGCTGTCCCGGTCAACCAACCCTGCACCTCATTTGCCGTCATCGAGATATGGCCAAGGCGCGGCGGGATTGGGAGGGGCCGAACGAAAACGGGCGCCCAAACCAGGGCGCCCGCTCCGCAACTTCTGGTTTACAGAAGCTAGATCTTATCGGCGGCGTCGCGAACCGTGTCCTTCGCACCACCAACGGCACTCTCGGTCTTGCCGGCAACCTTGTCAGCCTTGCCTTCGGCTTGCAGCTTCTCGTCGCCGGTGATCTTGCCAACGCCCTCTTTGACGGCACCCTTGGTCTTGTCCCAGGCGCCCTGCACTCGGTTTTCGTCAACCATGTGTCCGCTCCCTCGCGGCGTGATGCCGCTGCGAAATAAACGCCCCTGTGTCCAAAGGGTTCCCGCCGCCCAAGCCTGAGCCGCGGAGCGGCTCCTTCCTCATTCCCCCGCGAGCCGGGCGCCCGCTTCGGTTTGGGCGTCCACCCGCGACAGCGGCCTGGCGACGTCCTCCAGGCCCTTCTGCTCCGCATCGACGCCGTAAACCAGGGCGACGATGCCCCCGGTGATCATGATGGCCGCGCCCACCAGGTAGCCGTAGAACAAGGGCGTCCGCTCTGTACCATCGCCGATAAGCTGCCCGTAGATCGCCGGGGCGATGGCGCCGGCCACCTGCGCCACGGCGAAGAAGTAGGAAATCGCCTGGCCCCGGACCTCCAAGGGAAAGATCTCGCTCACGGTGAGATAGGCCGCAGAGGCGCCGGCGGATGCGAAGAAGAACGCCAGACACCACAGCAGCGTCTGCGTGGTCGCCGTCAACGCGCCGGCCTGGAACAGGAACGCCGAGACGGCCAGCACCGCACCAGCGAACCCGTAACTCAGGAAGATCATCTTCCGCCGGCCAACCGTGTCGAAGAAATGTCCGAGCAGAAGTGGTCCAAGCAGGTTGCCGATGGCAAACGGGAAGAAATAGTATTGGGTGGAGGAAGGCGTCGTACCATAGAAGTTCTGCAGCACCAGCGCATAGGTGAAGAAGATCGCGTTGTAGAGGAACGATTGCGTGACCATCATCGTGATGCCGAGCACGGTGCGGGTCGGGTATTCCTTGAAGAAGACATGGGCCAACTGCCTGAGCGACACCTCCTCTTTGGCCTTAACCAGCATTGCCCGGCTTTCGGGAACCGGCTCAAGGTCGATCCCCTGCGCGCGCACCGAGGCTTCCGTGTCCTCCACGATGCGTTCGGCCGCCTCCGCATGGCCGTGGGTGAGCATCCAGCGCGGGCTTTCAGGGATGTGCCGCCGCAGCCAGATGATGATCAGGCCCATGACAGGCCCGATGAAGAAGCCGATGCGCCAGCCCACGTCCACGTTGACGTAGGCGGGGTCGAGCAGCCACAGGCTGGCGAACGCGCCCAGGCCCGCGCCCGCCCAATACGTGCCGTTGATGGCGATATCGACCCGCCCGCGGTAACGGGCGGGGATCAGTTCGTCGATGGCGGAGTTGATGGCGGTGTACTCGCCCCCGATGCCCAGGCCCGCGACGAAGCGGAACAGGTAGAGGAACCAGATGCTGGTCGCCATCCCCGCGACCCCGCTGCCTACGAGGTAGATGGCAAGCGTGATGATGAATAGCTTCTTGCGCCCCCAACTGTCGGTCAAGCGCCCGAAGGTGAGGGCGCCGACGACCTGCCCGATCAGGTAGATCGTGCCAGCAAACGCCACTTCCGCCGTGGTCATGCCCAGCGTCTTCTGGAAGCCGGCGGAGGCGACGAGCTGGATCTCCAGGCCGTCGAGAATCCAGGATACGCCCAGGCCGGTCACCACCATCCAATGGAACCGCGCCCAGGGCAGCCGGTCCATCCGGGCGGGAATGAGGCTCGTGACGACGTCGCTGGAAGCTGGACTTGGCATGGGCTGGCGTCTCCCTCGTGCCCGCAGCTTGTCGGGCGGGTCCAATTTATGGCTGGAAGCCTGTCGTCAGGCTGACAGGCGGTCGATAAATAGGGCACGGCGGAGGGCCGTTTGCCTGCGTCAACTCTGGTTCCGTGTCAGGGCAACGCCCTTTCAACACGTCGGTTTCGACGACCCAGAAACCGGACTGGGGCAGTTCTGCTTTCAGAGCATAGGCCCGCAACGGCACCGTGTGCCGCTGTTGCGACTTACTGCGCCGTGGCGCTCGCTTCGCTGCGCGTCGCGCCGACGCGGGCGGCCAGGGCGGCGGCCATGAACCCGTCCAACGCGCCGTCCAGCACCGCAGCGGGGTTGCCGGTTTCGACTCCGGTGCGTAGGTCCTTCACCAATTGGTAGGGCGCCAGCACGTAGCTGCGGATCTGGTGGCCCCAGCCGATGTCGGTCTTGGCGTTCTCCTGCGCCGTTGCGGCGGCTTCGCGGCGCTGCAGCTCGGCCTCGTACATCCGGGCTTTCAGCATGGTCATCGCCGTCGCCCGGTTGCGGTGCTGGCTGCGGTCGGTCTGGCACGCCACGATGATCCCGGTGGGCACGTGGGTGATGCGGATGGCGCTTTCCGTCTTGTTGACGTGCTGGCCGCCGGCGCCGCTGGCCCGGAAGGTGTCGATCTTCAGGTCGCTCTCGTTCACCTCGATCTCGATGGTGTCGTCCACGACGGGATAGACCCAGACGCTGGCGAAGCTCGTCTGCCGCCGGGCCGCGCTGTCGAACGGGCTGATCCGCACCAGGCGGTGCACCCCGGCCTCCGTCTTGAGCCAGCCGTAAGCGTTGGGGCCGCTGACCTGCATGGTCGCCGACTTGATGCCGGCCTGCTCGCCCTCGCTCTGCTCCATGAGCTGCACCTTGTAGCCGTGCTGCTCGGCCCAGCGGGAATACATGCGGGCCAGCATCTCGGCCCAGTCCTGCGCCTCCGTCCCGCCGGCACCGGAGTTGACCTCGAGGAAGGCGTCGCGGCTGTCGGCCTCCCCGGACAGCAGGCTCTCGACCTCGCGCCGCTTTGCCTCTTCCAGCAGGGTCCGCAGCGTCGCCATGCCGTCCGCGACCATAGCCTCGTCGCCCTCGGCGTCGGCCATGTCGATCAGGTCGAGCGTGTCGGCAGCGTCCCCCTCAAGCTTCTGCAGGCCCTCGATGGCACCGGCCAGGCGGTTGCGATCCCGCATCAAGGCCTGTGCCGACGTGGCGTCGTTCCACAGCGCCGGGTCCTCGGACAGCGCGTTGAGTTCGTCTAGCCGCGCGATGGAGGCATCCCAGTCAAAGATGCCTCCTCAGCAGCGCGAAGGTCTGCTTGAGCTGCTGGTTCAAGGAGTCGGATTCAGTCGTCATCGCTACCGCCTTTCGGACCGTCGCTAATACAGCCCGCCCATGCCGCTGTCGACGCCCAGGCCCGGGTTTTCGCTGACCGCGACGCCGCCACCGTCGCCGCCGCCGATGGTGCCCTGCGACGCGCCAGGGTCCTGGCCGGGCTTCCAGGCGTCGGTGATCCGGCCGCTGCCGCTGTCCCACGCCGCCATCCTCAGCCCGTCCGGCATCCGGAACGCGAGCGAAGGCCGGTTCTTGAGCGCCGCTGCCATGTAGTCGTGCCAGATGGGCGCGGAGATGGAGCCGCCGGTTTCCTTGTCGCCGAGGCTCGTGTTGTCGTCGAAGCCCACCCAGACAGCCGTGACCAGGTCGGGCGTGAAACCTACGAACCAGGCGTCGTTGAAGTCCTGGCTGGTCCCGGTCTTGCCGGCGATGGCGCGGTTCAGCCCGGCACCCGCCGCGGTCCCGCTCCCGCGCGAGACGACGCCCTGCATCATCGTGATCAACTGGAACGTGCTCGCCGGGTCGGCCACCTGCTTGCGGAGGTCGGCGAGGACCGGCGGCTTGCCGGCGTCGCCGCAGCCGCGGCAGTCCAGCCCGCCGGCCCGCCAGATCACGTGGCCATCACGGTCCTGCACGGAGTCCACCATCGACGGGAACACCTCCCGCCCGCCCATCGCCAGCCCGGCGTAAGCGGCGGCCTGGCGCAGCACCGTCGTTTCCACCGCGCCGAGCGATGCCGGCAGCACGCGCGGCATCCCGTCCACGACGTGGAAGGCGACCGCCGTCTGCGCCACCGCCTCCATGCCCACCTTCTCCGCCAGGCGGACGGTCACGAGGTTCAGCGACCGCTCCAGCGCGACCCGCATCGGCGTCGGCCCGTTGAAGGTCAGGCCGTAGTTGTTGGGCTTCCACACCCCCTGCGCCCCGAGGTTCTGCACGTAGGGCGCGTCCAGCACCCGCTGGCTCGGCGACAGGCCGGTTTCCAGCGCCGTCAGATAGACGAACGGCTTGAACGAGCTGCCGGGCTGCCGCTGCGCCTGCGTCGCGCGGTTGAACTGGCTGGCCTCGAAGCTCCAGCCGCCGGACATCGCCAGCACCCGGCCGGTCGTGGGATCGAGCGATACGAGCGCGCCCTGCACCGCCGGGACCTGGCGCAGAAGCAGGCGCTCCGGACGGGCCGGCGTGCGGCCCTGGCCGGCGCTGGCCGGCGTCAGCTCCGCCATGACGACATCGCCGGGCTGCAGCACGTCGCCCATGCGGCGCGGCACCGGCCCCAGCCCCTGGGACTGCACCGGCCGCGCCCAGGCGAGGTCGGACAGCAGGATGGGGGATACGTGCATGGCGCTGCCCGGGCCGTGGTCGAGCCAGCCGAGCTTCGCCTCCTCGCCCGTAGCCTCCAGCACCACCGCCAGCGTCCATTCCGGCAACATGCCCGGCGGATGCGGCAGCGCCGCCAGGCGATAGTTCCAGGCGGGCCTCATGCCGGCCCCCCCGTCCAGATGCGTGACCGGGCCGCGCCAGCCGCCGCGGGCGCGGTCATAGGCCAGCAGGCCGCGGCGCAGCGCCCGGTCCCCGGCGGCTTGCAGGACGGGATCGAGGCTGGTGCGGACCACGTAGCCGCCCTGCGTCGTCGCGTCGGCGCCGAAGCGGTCCACCAATTGCCGACGCACCTCCTCCCCGAACCAGTCCGCGCCGGCCACGGTCTCCGGACGGCGGAACGCGGCCGGGCGGATCGGCGTCGCCTTGGCGTCGCTGGCCTGGACGGGCGTGATGGCGCGGTCCTCCGCCATGCGGTCGATCACCCAGTCGCGCCGGGCCTTGGCGGCTTCGGGGGAGCGGAACGGGTTGTAGTTGTTGGGCGCCTTGGGCAGCACCGCGAGGAACGCGGCCTCTGGCAAGGTCAGCTCGTCCAGGCCCTTGTTGAAGTAGGCCTGCGCGGCGGCAGCCACGCCATAGGATTGCAGGCCCAAGTAGATCTCGTTCAGGTAAAGCTCAAGCACGTGCTCCTTGCTCACCGACTGGTCGATGCGGACCGCGAGGATCAGCTCCTTGACCTTGCGGGCGACCGAGGCCTCGTTGCCCAGCAGCATGTTCTTGGCGACCTGCTGCGTGATGGTGGACGCGCCGATGGGGCGCCGGCCCTGCCCATACTGCATCAGGTCCGTCCAGCCGGCGCGGGCGATCGCCAGGGGATCGACGCCGCGGTGCGTCCAGAACTTCTGGTCCTCCGCCGAGATGAAGGCCTGCTTCACCACGTCCGGGATGGCGCTGACCGGCACGAAGATGCGGCGCTCGGTCGCAAGCTCGGCGATGAGGCGGCTGTCCCCGGCGTAAACCCGGCTCATCACGCGCGGCTGGTAATGGCGCAGCCCGTCGAGCGTCGGCAGGTCGGCGGCGTAGCGCTCGTAGGTCGTCCAGGCGAACAGGCCGCCGGCGACCGCCGCCAGGGCGCCCACCGCGAACAGCCCGGCCACGGTCCGGCGCAGCCAGCGGAACCGCGGGCGCCTGGGTTTCGCCGCAGCGCCGCCCGACACCGGCGCCCGGCCGCGCTCCTTGTTCTGACCGTCCATCAAAGCACCCCTGCTCCCGCCATTCTAGCCGCTGACCCGCGCGCTGCCGCTCAAAAAGGCGTCCACGGCGCATTGTAGCGCCGCCGCCACGCGCACGCGATGGTCCGAACGGCGCAGAGCGGCCTCGTCCTTCGGATTCGACATGAACCCCATCTCGACCAGCACGCTTGGGATGTCTGCCGCGCGCAGCACCATGAACCCGGCCTGCCGCGCCGGGTGCGTCAGCATGCCGACCTCGGGCTGCAGCGCGCCGACAAGACGGCGGGCCATCCGCGCCGAGCCGGCCCGCGTTTCCTGCCGCACCAGGCTGCCCAGGATGTTGGCGACCGCGGGCGGCACGTCCCGGAAGCTCGGTCCGCCGAAGCGGTCGGCGCTGTTCTCGCGCCGGGCCAGCGCCGCGGTCTGCGCGTCGGACGCGGTGTCGGACAAGGTATAGACGCTGGCCCCGCGCACCCGCGGGTCGGCCAGCGCGTCCGCATGGAGCGACATGAACAGCACGGCGCCCCTGCCTTGCGCGAACGCCCCGCGGTCGCGCAACGGGATGAATGCGTCGCGGCTGCGCGTCAACGCCACCCGGCACCGTCCGGACTGCTCAAGCTGCCGCTTCAGCTCCAGCGCGGCGGCGAACGCGACATGCTTCTCATAAGTGCCGGACACGCCGATGGCGCCGGGGTCCTTGCCGCCATGGCCGGGGTCCAGCACCACCAGCGGCGGTGGCGGCGCGGCGCGCGTCGGGCGCTGTGGCGCAGGGCGCAGGGCGCCATGGGCGGCGCCCGGCATGGCTGCCATGGCTGCGAGCAAAGCGCGGCGCGGCAGGACGCAGGTTCGGGCCATGGGACCACCTATCACAGCAGGTTGACGGCCCGCACGCGCTTCTTATGCCCAAACGGCTGAGCAGCCTTGCAGACGGCGCCGGATTGCGCCATGTTCGTAACGCTCCGGCGATGTGACACCGGCGAGACAGCCTGCTTGCGCCCGGTCCGGGTGGACCCGGTTGCAGTTCCTGTGGCGACCTCGCCCCATCACACCGTTGCCCGCGCCGCGCGACTCCGCGCGCCGGGTCCGTCCAGCAGGCCCTTCGCCACGAGGCACCGGGTACATGGAGGAGGGCTGATGCCTCACCAGGGCAGCGCCGCCGATCCCCGGCAACGCTGGCCCGCTCGCCAGGAAGCCGATGCTGATCGCCGTGCCCGTCCATCCAACACCCGGACTGAACACGTCGCAGCCTGCCCTCGGCCGCAGCGGGACCCCGCCGTCTCCCCCCTTCTGCCGCCGCCGCGCCGTGCTTCGCACGCGCGTGCCTTCGGCGCACCGGAGTTCAACACACGATGACGAAACGCATGCTGATCGACAGCACCCACGCCGAAGAAACCCGCGTGGTGGTGCTGGAAGGTAACCGCCTCGAAGACTTCGACGTCGAGACGTCCACCAAGCAGCAGCTCAAGGGCAACATCTACCTCGCTAAGGTCGTCCGCGTCGAGCCGAGCCTGCAGGCGGCCTTTGTCGAGTACGGTGGCGGCCGGCACGGCTTCCTGGCCTTCGGCGAGATCCACCCGGACTACTACCAGATCCCCGTCGCCGACCGGCAGCGCCTGCTGGAGATGCAGGAAGCGGAAGCGCGGGAGGACGAAGACGCCGAGGACCGCGCCGCCGCCCGCGACGCCGCCCTGGCCGAACGGCCAGCCGCCCCCGACGTGGTGCAGGTGTCCGGCGTCATCGACATCCCCGACACCATCGCACCGGCGACCATGACGGACGCAGCCGTGGAAGCGTCCTACGCCGTCCAGGCCGACCCGGAAGCGGCGATAGAGGCGTTGCCGCATGGGGAGCAAGTTGCCCAGGCCGCCGCGGTCAGCCAGGACATCATCGTCGCCCCGCACGAGGCTGAGACGCTGCTCCCCGACGTGGCGTCGCTGCCTGAGATCGTCATCCCGGAGCTGCCGGAGGAGATGGGCGCCGACATGGCGCCGGAAACCGCCCCTGTGGAGGCCGACGCGGACCCGGAGCCGCTTGCAAACGGCGCCGCGGCTTCTTCCGCCCATCATTCCAACGGGGCCGCGTCCGACCAGCCCACCGAGACGGTCGAAGCGGCCGAGCCGCCGCCGGAGTCGGTCGGCGGCGAGACGGAGGACTCGCGCGAGCAGCGGGCGGCTCCGCGCTTCCTCCGCAACTACAAGATCCAGGAGGTGATCCGCCGCCGGCAGATCCTGCTGGTCCAGGTCGTGAAGGAGGAGCGCGGCACCAAGGGCGCGGCGCTGACCACCTACATCTCGCTGGCCGGGCGGTTCTCCGTGCTGATGCCGAACTCGCCCCGCGGCGGCGGCATCTCCCGCAAGATCACCTCCGCCGCCGACCGCCGCCGCTTGAAGGAGGTCACGGCCGAGCTGGACTTGCCGCGCGGCATGGGCCTGATCGTCCGCACCGCCGGCGCCAACCGGCCGAAGCCCGAGATCATCCGGGACTGCGAGTACCTGCTCAACCAGTGGGACCAGATCCGCGACCTGACGATGAAG
>CAXTTB010000022.1:0-17185 GCA_964246905.1 uncultured Acetobacteraceae bacterium
AGGCCTGGCCAGCGCCATCCTGCACGGGCTGCCTGCCGGCCAGCGGCGCTGCCTCGCCGACGCGGCGCCCCGCCTCGCCCGGCTGTCCGTCCGGGTCTGTGACGACGCGCCGCCGCCTTTGGCGTCGCTGCTGAGGCACGGAGTTCCAGGCGACGCCCCATGCGGCCTGCTGGTCGGCGGCGCGGCCGTTGACCCCAGCGCGGCTTTTGCCGTTTTGCAGCCCGGCGGCCGTTGGGTCCGTCCGGGCCGGGCGGAGGACGCGGCGTCGATGACCACGGCCGGGTTCGCGGTGCTCGCCCATGGCGGCGACGGCCTGGTGCTCGACGCCCGGGCGCCCGCTTGACCGCACCGCGCCCGTCCGTCCTGGTGGACCTGCGTCCGTGCTACGAGGGCTTCGCCGGCATCCCGCAGGAAACCCGGCTGCTGTTCCAGTTGTTCTCGGACATGAAGCTGGGGCGGCTGGGCGGCCTTGCGTCCGGCATCCACTTCGCAGGTCCCCCGCGACGCGCCGCCGCCGGGCAGACGCCGTTCGACCGCACCTTGCAGCAGGCGCGCGTGCTGATCAGCCAGGACACCAAGCGCCACCACGCGCCGCCCGGCCTGTCGTTCCTGCTGCCCGGCCCGATCCGCCGCCGGATGCACCACGTCACCACCATCCTCAGCCTGGCAAAGCGGGAGGAGCAGCTCGACCTGCCCATCGACCCCGTGCTGTTCGAGGACTACCTGTGGATGAAGCTGTTCGACAACACGCTGCCGCCGTCCGGGCGCGGCCTGCTGTCCCGCGCCGAGTTCTTCGCGACCGCCTTGGGCCATGAGAACGCGCGCAGCCTGTCGCTGCTGCCGCTGCCGTTCCAGCGGCGGCTCAACACGGCGGGGTGGGACGTGTTCTTCGCCGCCACCGTGTCGCCGTACCGGGTGACGCCGGGCACGCAGTTCATGGTGCGCTACTACGACGCGCTGCCGCTGCTCAGTCCCCACACCATCGGCGAGCCTTGGCCGCACACCAACAGCCACGCCCGCATGTTGAAGCGCAACATGGACCAGGGCGCGCACTTCTTCTGCGACAGCGAGCCGGTGCGGGAGGACGTATTGGCGCTGTTCCCCGAAAGCGAGGCGCGCGTGCACACCATCCCGGCGCTGGTCGCCCCCGAGTACCGGCCGGACGTGCGGTCGGAAAGCGAGCTGCGGACCATCCTGCGCCGCCGGGCCAGCACGGCGACGGCGCCGGCGGGCGGGCGGCGGGAAACGCCGGACGCGCCGCTGCCGAAACTCATCATCGCCGTGTCCACGCTGGAGCCGCGCAAGAACTACCTCCGCTTGTTCCGCGGCTTCGAGATCGCGCGGCGGATGACGAAGGCGCCGATGCAGCTCCTGATCGTCGCCAACCCCGGCTGGCGCTCGGACGCGGAGCTGGCCGAACTCAAGCTGCTGGTGCGGGAGGGCGCCTACCATGTGTCCGGCGTGCCGTTGGCCGAGCTTCGGGTGCTGTACTCGATGGCGCACCTGGTCGTGGCGCCCTCCCGGGCGGAGGGGTTCGACTACAGCGGCGTCGAGGGCATGGCCTGCGGCGCGCCGCTCGTCGCGAGCGGCATCCCGGTGCACCGCTGGGTGTACGGCGATGCCGCCGCGTATTTCGACCCCTACGACGACGAGGAGCTGGCCACCATCCTGGCCCGCCTGGTCGAGCTGCCGCGGGAGACCGGGGCGCTGTCGGAGATGCGGGACCGCGGCCTGCGTCAGGCGGCGCTCTACCAATCGGCGGCGCTGTCGCCCCGTTGGGAACAGGCGGTGCAGTCGGTCGCAGCCCGTTCGCGCGCAATGATGGTGCAGCCGGCATGACCACCGAACCTCACCGGGACAACAACTTCGACGCGCTCCGGCTGTTCGCGGCGGGGATGGTGATCTACGGGCACGGCTGGATTCTGGCGACCCCGGCCGGGCCGGGCTTCTGGGGCGTGCCGTTCGCGCGCATCGGCCTCGACATCTTCTTCGCCATCAGCGGCTACATGGTGACGGGAAGCTGGCAGCGCACGCCGGACCTGCGGCTGTTCCTGGCCAAGCGGGCCTTGCGCATCTTCCCCGGCCTGATCGCCTGCGTGCTCGCCACCGCCTACGTCCTCGGCCCCCGGCTCAGCAACCTGCCGCTCCGCGCCTACCTGCACAACGGCGAGGTGCTCAAGTACCTGCAGAACATGTGGCTGTTCCAGCGGCTCTACCTGCCCGGCGTGTTCGACGGCATGAGGCTGAACGGCGCCGTCAACGGCTCGCTGTGGAGCCTGTTCCCCGAGGTGCTGTGCTACCTGACCGTGCCGCCGCTCGCCCTGCTGCCGCTCCGGCCGCGGCTATGGGTGCTCGGCGTCGGCGGGATCGCCGCGGGTGTCGCGGGCATGTGGCTGTTCTACGGCTACGAGGGGCTGCCGATCATCTTCTACAACACCGACGTCAAGTACATGCTGGTCCAGGTGCCGTTCTTCTTCCTGGGCGGCCTGTACCGGCTATTGGGCGACCGGGTGCCGAACTTCTACCGGGCCGATTTCGCCCTGCTCGGCTACACGCTGAACTGGATGGTCGCGAGCTGGTACAGTTGGTGGAACCTGCCCATCGAGTGGGTGACGCTGCCCTACATGGCCATCTGCTTCGGCCGCATGTCGATGCCGGTGGTGCGCCGGGCCGGGCGGTTCGGGGACCTGTCCTACGGCATGTACCTGTATGCGTTCCCGGTGCAGCAGATCGTCATCGCCGCCCTGCCGCGCAACGAGTACCCGATCGCCACCTGCATGGCGCTGACCGTGCCGTTCGCCCTCTTGTCCTGGCACCTGGTCGAGGCGCCGGCGCTCCGCTGGAAGCCGGGGCGCCCCTCCCCCGCTACGGCCGTCCGAGCAGACGCGCCAGCAACCCAGACGACACAGGTTTCGACGCCGGTTTCGGCTCCGCTTTCGCGATGAGGCCGGGCCAGTCGGCGTAGTTGATCCGCCGCTCCTCCTCCGCGGTCAGCGGCGCCAAGGGCTGCTCGCGCCGGCGGCCCACGAGGGCGGTGTGGTAGTTCGGCAGCACGCCCTGCCGGGTCAGCATCTGCTCGATCAGGATGATGAGCCGGGCCACCGTCTGGTCCCGTGGATCGGACCAATCGAAGTTCGGCAGGATGCCGGTGAAGAACGGCCGCATGATCGCGCCGCCGTAGTCCTGGCGGTGGATCACGTCGAACCACTGGTAGGTCAGCGGCAGGATGCGGGAGGCATGGACGCCCTCCGACGGGTCGTGCCCCATCATGAACTCGAGCGACGGGCGCGGCACCATGCTGCGGGTGTGCTTGGCCAGCACGTCCCAGCGGTACTGCGGGGCGAGGCAGTCGTTCACCTCGTCCATGATCGCCAGCACCTCCGGCTCGTACATGTGGTGGTCGGGGCCGATGTACTCGTCGAACCACAGCAGGCCGCCGGGCTTCAGCACCCGGTGCATCAGCGCGTACATCGCCTCGATCTCCGCGAAGTGGTGGATCGCCGCCTGGACGAACACCGCGTCGTAGCCGGCGGTGGGCAGGTCCTCCGTCAGCACGTCGCCGCAGCGCAGGTCGAGCCGGGCGGCGTACTCCTTGTCCGCCACCCGCGCCCGCGCGCCCTCGATGGCGGTGCGGGACATCTCGTAGGCCGTGACGTGCTGGGCGTAGCCCTGGGCGACCAGGTACTCCTCCAGGAACGCCATGCCGGAGCCGATGGCCAGCACGCGGGCGGGAGGCGGCGCGAAGAACCGCCGGGCGATGCTGTCCACCGACCAGCCGTCGAGCGACCCGGTGAGCGGCTTGGCGACGGCGTGCTGGTACAGGAACTTGTGCTGGGTGAAGTCGATGGGGTCGCCCTCGATCACCGCCTGCGACCCGACGTGCTCCCCCTTCTCGTAACGCTCGTCCCAGATCGCGGTGGCGTCGGCGGGGGGCTTGTCGGTGTCCATGCTCGTGTCGTCCTGCGGTGGTCAGAGTCCGTGCACCATCAAGCCCGGCGGCAGCGTGGACAGCAAGGCCTCGAAGTACGGGATCGTCCGCCGCAGCCCCTCGGTCAGCGAGACCGTCGGCTCCCATCCCAGCGCCGCCTTGGCCTGCGCGATGTCCGGGCGGCGCTGCTTGGGGTCGTCCTCCGGCAAGGGGCGGTGGATGATGCGGGACTGCGACCCCGTAAGGTCGATCACCTTCTGCGCCAGCTCCAGGATGGTGAACTCCCCGGGGTTGCCGAGGTTCACCGGCCCGACGACCTCGTCCGGGCTGTCCATCAGCTTGATGAAGCCGTCGATCAGGTCATCGACGTAGCAGAAGGAGCGGGTCTGCTGCCCTTCCCCGAACACCGTGATGTCCTGGTTGGTCAGCGCCTGCACGATGAAGCTCGACACCACCCGGCCGTCCCGCGGGTGCGTGCGGGGTCCGTAGGTGTTGAAGATGCGCGCCACCTTGATCCTGAGATTATGCTGGCGGCGGTAGTCGAAGAACAGCGTCTCGGCGCAGCGCTTGCCCTCGTCGTAGCAGGAGCGCGAGCCGATGGGGTTGACGTTGCCCCAGTACTCCTCGGTCTGCGGATGCACCGAGGGATCGCCGTACACCTCGCTGGTGGAGGCCTGGAAGATCTTGGCGCCGGTCCGCTTGGCGAGGCCCAGCATGTTGATGGCGCCGATCACGCTGGTCTTGGTGGTCTGCACGGGGTCGCGCTGGTAGTGGATGGGCGACGCCGGGCAGGCGAGGTTGTAGATCTCGTCCACCTCGACGAACAGCGGGAAGGTCACGTCGTGACGCATCAGCTCGAAGTTGCGGTTGTCGTATAGGTGCGCGATGTTGCGCGGCGTGCCGGTGAAGAAGTTATCGACGCACAGCACATGGCACCCGGCGTCCAGCAGGCGTTCGCAGAGGTGGGACCCCAGGAAGCCGGCGCCGCCCGTCACGAGGACACGTCTTTCAAGATGCAATGAACCGCTCCTGATTGCAATGCAGGGTTGTTACCGCGGCACGACGCAACCGTAAACCGCCCGGCTGCTTGCAATGCCCGCTTGGCCCTGTGGCCGGGAACGTGCCATGTTACGTCGAGCAAATAAAACCGTTTAGCACGCGGGTTGGCCGGGAGACAGGGTGTGCGCATCGCGATGATCGGCGGCGGCTATGTGGGCCTCGTATCCGGAGCCTGCTTCGCCGACCTGGGCGTGGAGGTGGGCGTCGTCGAATCGGACCCGGCGCGCTTGGCCGCACTGAGCGAGGGCCGGATGCCGATCTACGAGCCGGGACTCGACCGGCTGGTGGCGGACAACGTGGCCGCCGGGCGCCTCAGCTTCAGCGACGACCTCCCCGCGACGGTGGCCGGCGCAGAGGCCGTGTTCATCGCGGTCGGCACTCCCACCCGGCGCGGCGACGGCCACGCCGACGTGTCCTACGTCAACGCCGCCGCGGAGCAGGTCGCCCGCGCGCTGACCGGCTACGCCGTGGTCGTCACCAAATCGACCGTCCCCGTCGGCACCGGACGCCGTATCGCCGAGATCATGCGGCGCGCCCGCCCGGACCTCGAGGCCGACGTCGCGAGCAACCCCGAGTTCCTGCGCGAGGGCAGCGCCATCGGCGACTTCATGCGCCCGGACCGCGTGGTGATCGGCACGGACAGCGAGCGCGCGCGCGACGTGCTGCGCCGCCTGTACCGCCCGCTCTACCTGATCGAGGCGCCGATCCTGTTCACCAGCCTGGAGGCGGCGGAGCTGACCAAGTACGCCGCCAACTCCTTCCTCGCGATGAAGGTGACGTTCATCAACGAGATGGCGGACCTGTGCGAGAAGGTCGGCGCCGACGTGCACGACGTGGCCCGCGGCATCGGCCTCGATGGCCGGATCGGGCGCAAGTTCCTGCACCCCGGGCCGGGCTTCGGCGGCAGTTGCTTCCCGAAGGACACCCTGGCGCTGATGCGGATCGCCCAGGACTGGGGCGCGCCGTCCCGCCTGGTCGAGGCGACGGTCGCGGTGAACGACGCGCGCAAGTCCGGCATGGCCGCCCGCATCATGGCGGCCTGCGGCGGCTCGGTGCACGGCAAGACCGTCGCAGTGCTCGGCCTCACCTTCAAGCCGGAAACGGACGACATGCGGGACGCGCCCAGCGTGCCGATCATCAGCCGCCTGGCGGAGGAAGGGGCGGCGATCCGCGCGTTCGATCCGGTCGGCATGGACCACGCCCGCGCCCTGCTGCCGGAGGGCGTGACGTATTGCACCGACGCCTACGACGCGGCCTCCGGCGCGGACGTGCTGGTGGTGGTGACGGAATGGAACGAGTTCCGCGCCTTGTCGCCGGAGCGGCTGTGCCAGGCGATGCGCGGGCGCCTGGTGATGGACCTCCGCAACGTGTTCGACCCGGCGGCGTTCGCCGGCGCCGGGCTGGATTACTGCGGCATCGGGCGGACGGCGCCCTCGTCGGCGCGGTAGCCCGGCCAGGGCGGCTGCCGAGGGAAGGTGCAACCGGCTGTCTCGTGAGACGTCCTGACGACGAATCTTGAACGCCTGCTTGTCGCTGCATGGAGAACGTTGCTATATGGATACGTTCTTGGCGGGGGTAAGCAGGTCGTGGGCTGGCGGGGAGCTGGAAAAGGCAGCCGGTGGGACGCGTGAGGGCAGCGGGCGGCGCGCCTCAGATCAGCGTCCTCCTGCCCGCCTACAACGCGGAGCACTACATCGCGCAGAGCATCCAGAGCGTGCTCGCGCAGACCGACGAGGACTTCGAGTTGATCGTGGTCAACGACGCCTCGACAGACTCGACGCGCGCCGTGGTGCTGCAGCACGACGACCCGCGCATCCGTCTGGTTGACAACCCGCGCAACCTGGGGATCGTCGAGACGCTCAACCGGGCGTTGGCGACGGCACGCGGCCGCTACGTCGCCCGCATCGACGCGGACGACCTATGCGTCCCCACCCGCTTCGCCAAGCAGAAGGCGGTGCTCGACGGCCGGCCCGAGGTCGTCATGGTCGGTGCCGAGATGTCGGTCCTGAACCGCGGGGCCGTGCGCTTCACCCGCCAACGGCCTGAGACGGACCCCGAGGCGCTGCGTTGGATGCTGCACCTCGGCAACCCGGTTGGCCACCCGTCGATGATGTTCCGGGCCGAGGCGGTGCAGCGGTTGGGCATCTACATGCGGCGCGAGTTCCAGTATGCCGAGGACTTCGATTTCACCCATCGCCTGCTGACGATCGGCGACGTGTTCATCATCCCCGAGCACCTGGTCATCTACCGCCAGCACGGCGGCAACCTGACCGTGACCCACCGCGACGGGATGACCCGGGCGGCGACCGCCGTGCTGCGCCGGGTCTATGAAGCGCTGCTGCAGGATGACTGCGCGGAGGCGGCGGCCATGGTCACGAGGCACCTGCTGGTCGGCGAGCCCGTGACGGACCCGGCCATGTGGGGGCGGCTGCGCGCGCTCCTGTCCCACTTGGCCGAGCGGTTCCATGCCGCCTACGGGACCGACGCGCGGCAGCGCCGGATCATCGCCGGCATCACGGACGCCGCCTGGTGGGGCGTCGTGCAACGCACGCTTGCCGCCGGCCGGTTCGTCCAGGCCCTGCGCGGGCACCGGCGGGGAGGCATGGCCCGGCTCACCGGCCTGCCCTTCCGTTCCGTGGCCCGCTCAACCGTCTCCGGCCTTGTGCGCACGGTCCGGCGCTCCCGCCCTTCCATTTCGTCCGCTGCCGTTCCCCCCCGGGTGCTGCTCGGCGGCGTGGCTTACGAGCCGGCCCCGTGTCCATCGAGCCAGCCGCCCACGCTGTATGTCGTCGTGGACACGGAGGCGGAGTTCGATTGGGCCAAGCCGTTCGACCGGGCCTCGACGGCCGTCACCTCGATCTGCCGGCAGGTCCTGGCGCAGGCGATCTTCGACGAGCATGGGCTGCGGCCAGTCTATCTGATCGACTACGCGGTCGCTTCCCAGCGGGCGGGATACGAGCCGCTGCGCCGCATCCTGGACCGGCACGGCTGCGTGATCGGCGCCCACCTGCACCCCTGGATCAACCCGCCGCACACGGAGCAGGTCTCCGAGCACACGTCCTTCGCCGGCAACCTGCCCCCGGACCTCGAGTACGCCAAGCTGCGGATGCTGACCGAGATGATCGAGCAGAACTTCCGCATCCGGCCGTTGTTCTTCAAGGCCGGCCGCTACGGCCTGGGACCCGGCACGGTGGAAACCCTGCGCCGGCTCGGCTTCAAGGTTGATTTCAGCATCATGCCGCTGGCGGACATGCGGGCAAAAGGCGGACCTGATTTCCGCTTCGCGCAGGCAGGTCCATACCGGACGGGCGGCGGCGGCATCCTGTCCTTGCCGATGACGCGCGGCCAGGTCGGCGCGCTGGCGCCGCTGACGCCGCGGATGCACGCCGCACTGCACTCCGGACCAGGGCTGCGGGCGCGCCTGCCGGGCATCCTGTCGCGCACCAGCCTGTTGAACACCGTGACCCTGACGCCCGAGGGCATGACCGCACGCGAGCAGGTCGTCCTGCTGCAGGCCATGGTTGAACGGGGGCACCGGACATTCGTGCTGCACTATCACAGCCCGTCGTTGGGGATGTTCACCCCCTATGTCCAGGACCAGGCCGGCCTCGACGCCTTCCTTGAGAATATCCGGGCGGTATGCCGGCACTTCTTCGGGCGGATCGGCGGGCTGGCCGGCCATCCGGCCGACCTCTTGCCGCCTTCGATGCGCGGCCTGGTATGGCCGGCGCCGGCAGCGTCATACAGGGCTGGCCAAGCTGGCGTCAGCCCGGTCCAGTCCTGAGCCTGCCGGCCCATTGCTGGATGACCGTCGTGGCCGAACCCACCTATGCCGACGCGGAACATGCCGCCGTGAACGGCGCCATGCTGTGCGCCATCCGGCAGGCCTGCGGCCCGGTGCTGTTCGCGTCCAACCCCTTGCAGCGGGCCAGCATCAAGCAGGCCGGCGCCGGGCTGGACGGCGTCACGGTCCAGGACATCGACGTGATGCCCCCTGGCGGGGTGCACCTGCGCCGGATGCGGGCGCAGTGGCGGACCCTGGACGGGCTGGCGCGCCAGCACGGCCCGGCGGCCCTGGTGCTGCTCTCGGCCGGGCCGGAGACGCTGTTCGTCGCGCGGGGCCTGGTGGAGCGGCACCAGGCGATGCGCGTGTTCGCGGTGATGCACGGCAACCTGGCCACGGTGACGGGGTGGCGGTCGCGCGATCCCCGGCGCCGGCTGATCGACCTGCGCTCCGGCCTCGCCCTTGCACGGCACCCGCGCATCCGGCTGATCGTGCTGGAGGAGCACATCAGGACTGCCGCGGCCGAGGCCGGGCTGTCGAACAGGTTCCTGGTCTGGCCCCTCCCGTCCAACGCGCAGGAGCAGGCGGCGCCGGCACGCTGGACGCCCCCGCAGCGCCTGCGCCTGGCGTTCGTCGGCACCGCGAACCGGATCAAGGGCTTTGCCGACGTGCTGGCGCTGGCGCGGGCCGCGGGACCGGCCTACCGATGGGCGCTGGCCGGCAAGCTGGGACCGGAGTTCCGGCCCGAGGAAATCGAGGGCTTCGAGCTGCCGTCCGGGCCTTTGGACCGTCCGGGCTTCTTGCGGGAGGTCCGCCGGGCGGACTACGCCATCATGTCGTTCGGTCCGGATTACCGCCTCACGGCCAGCGGGTCGCTGATGGACTGCGTCGCCCAGCGCAAGCCCATCATCGCCGTCGGCAACCCGGCCCTGGACGCGCTGCAGCGCCGTTTCGGTCCCATCGGCCATGTCTGCCCCGACCTGGACGCGGCCGCCCGCCTGCTGGCCGAGCCCGCCCGGCTGCGCGACCCCGACGCCTACGCCGCCTTCCAGCGCGCGCTGGATAGGGTCCAGGCGGACCGCCTGCCGCAGTCGCTGGCCTGCATCGTGCGCCGGGACCTCGGCTGCTGATGCTGCACATCGTCGTCGTCCTGTTCCACAGCGCCGAGGCGGCGCCCGTGCTGTGGGACTGCCTGCGGGCGCAGAGCTATGCCGGGTGGCGGATGGTGGTGATCGACAACGGGGCTGACGACGGCGCCGGGGCTTTCCTGGCCGGGCAGGGCGACCCGCGGGTCCGCCTGCACGTGAACGCGGCCAATGAGGGCTTCGCACGGGGCGTCAACCGCGGCCTGCGCCTGGCGGTGGCCGATGGGGCGGAACGCCTGCTGCTGCTCAACCCGGACGTGCGCTTCGATCCCGGCTTCCTGTTTGGCCTGATGCAGCAGTGGACGGCCCGGCAAGCCGAGGTGATCGCGCCCCGCATCATGCACCAGGACGACCCGGAGCTTGCCTGGTACGCCGGCGGCAGCCTCGACTACGGCTGGATCTTCAGCAACCGGCATGATCCCTACCGTCCCGGCGACCCGAAGGCCCGCCTGGTCGAGTTCGCCAGCGGCTGCTGCCTCGGCCTGACCCGGAGCACGCTGCAGAGGGTCGGCCTGCTGGATGAAAGCTTCTTCGTCTATTGGGAAGACGTGGACTACTGCTTGCGGCTGAGGGCGGCCGGGCAGCCGATCCAGTACGTGGCCGAGCCGGCGCTGCTGCACGAGGGCGGCGCCTCCTCGGGCGGCGAGCGCAGCCCGGCGGCGACCCGGCTGTACTACCGCTCCTACGCCCAACTGCTGAAAAAGCACTTCGGCCTGCGCCACGCGCTCGCCACCGTGGCGCGGGTGACGATGAAGGAGCGCGGCCGGCCCAACCAGGCGCCGGGCCATGGGCGGCGGGTCGCCTCGGGGCTGCTGCGCGGCCTATTCACGCGGCTTCGCCCTGCTCCCCGCTTGGGGCCGGCTCCCGCCGTGAAGCGTCCGGAGCCGCCGGGCGGCCAGGACCCGCAGGCAAGACCGCCTGAAAGGCGAATTGCAGGTACAGGATGTCGCTGAAATAACCGAGCGTCAGCATACTCAGCATCCGCGCGGCACAAAGGTACAGCCGCTCGCGCCAGGACCTGCCGCCATGCGCTCCGCCGTTGATGCCGCGCAGCAGCGCGACGCGGAAGCCGGCCCGCTCCAGCGTCTTTCGCAGGCTCTTCTCCGTGAAGAAGCCGACATGCGTGCGGTCGAGGATGCCGAAGTCCCGGTAATGCCAATCCTTCTCCAGCAGGAACTGGAACAGGTTCTCGTAGTAGCGCACATTGGGGATCGAGCCGACCAGCATCCCGCCCGGGGCGATGCACCGCTGGATGGCTTGCAGGAACCGGGCATGGTCGGGCATGTGCTCGATCACGTCGTTGCAGATGACCACGTCGAAATAGCCTGGCGGCAGGCCGGCCTCCGCCTGCTCGAACGTGCCGCGGAAAACCTGGGTCAGGAGGCCGCCGGCGATGTCGGCGGCCGGCGAGGGTTCGATGCCCCAGACCTCCTGCGTGCCGGGCAGGGAGCCGCTGAACCGCCCCTCGCCGCAGCCGACCTCCAGCACGCGGGCGCGGCGGACGGGCACGAAGGGCAGCATCTCCGCCCGGTGATGTTTGAAATAGTTTGGGTCCATGGCCAAGCCTCTTCCCGCAGCCTTCGGTCACTTGACCGCAATAGGTGCATAACCGAAAAGAGCGGCATGATCCATGAACCGGACCGGCGCCCTTCCCTGCGCGGCCCCGGCGCCGGCAGCCTCCTGGCCCGGCGCTGACGCGGCACATGGCGTTCTCCGTCCGCCGCAGCCTCGCCTGGATGACGGCGTCGCAGGCCGGAGGGTTCCTGCTCCAGTTCGGCAGCTCCCTGGTCGTCGCGCGGTGGCTGACGCCGTACGACATGGGCGTGTTCGCAGTGGCCAGCGCCGTGGCCGGGCTGCTCGCGGTGCTGCGCTCCTTCGGCCTGGGAAGCTACCTGGTCCGCGGCCAGCGCCTCGACGAGGCGGCGTTGGCCACCGTCTTCACCTTGAACGCCCTCAGCGCGGCAGCGGGCGCAGCCGCCATCGTGGCGCTCAGCACCCTGGGCGGCGCCCTCCTGCACGAGCCGGGCGTGCGGCGCGTGCTGCTGGTGCTGGCGGCTGTCCCGCTCGTCGGCGTGTTCGATCTGCTCCCCGCGGCGGGGATCGAACGGGCCGGCCGTTTCCGCGAGGTGGCGGCGATCAGCCTGTGCCGCGGCGCCGTCGCGACCGCCGTGATGCTGGCCTTCGTCCTGGCCGGTTTCAGCTACATGGGCCTGGCCTATGGCCAACTGGCCGGGGCGGTGGCGGGCGCGGCGGCGTGCAACCTGGCCGGCCGCCGCCACGCCCGGCTGCGCCTGGGATTGCAGGGCTGGCGGGAGATCGCCCGGTTCGGGCTGCATATGCTGGCGATCTCGGGCGTGAACGTCGTGTCGTCCCGGTCGGCGGAGATCGTGCTGGGGCGGGTGATGGGGCTGGGCGCGCTCGGCCTTTATTCCCGGGCCTCGGGACTCAACACCCTGCTGTGGGACAACGTGCACCTGGTCGTCACCCGGGTGGTGTTCGTTGACTTCTCCGAACAGCGCCGCGCCGGACGGTCGCTGCGGCACAGCTACCTGCAGGTCGTGCAACTGGTCACGGCCTTGCTCTGGCCTGCCTTCATCGGGCTTGCGGTGGTCGCCGGGCCGCTGATCCTGCTGCTGTACGGACCGGCCTGGACCGATGCGGCGCTGCCGCTGAGCCTGCTGTCCCTTTCAGCGGCCGTGCTGGTGTCGTTGACCATGACCTGGGAGGTCTTCGTGGTGTGCGAGGAGACCGGACGGCAGGCGCGTTTCGAATCGGTGCGCGCCGGCGTCGGCTTCCTGCTGTTCGCCGACGGCTGCACGGTGGGCCTGGGCTGGGCTGCCGCGGCCCGGGTGGGCGAGGCGCTGTTCGCCGTCTGGCTGTACCGGCCGCATCTGGAGCGGATGACGGACACCTGCGGGCGCGACTTCCTGCCGGTCTATCTGAGCAGCGCCGCCCTGACGCTGGTCGCAGCGGGACCGGCTGCGGCGGTGATGGCGCGCTACGGCTGGTCCCCGGCTGCCCCGCTGCCGGCAGTGGCGGCCGGCATCGCGGCGGGGGTTGCAGCCTGGGCGGCGGCCTTGGCGGCGTTGCGCCATCCGCTGGCGCGGGAAGGGCGGCGATTGCTGGGATCGCTGCTCCCACGGTTCGCTTGACAGCCAATCCGTCCCTTGGTGACAGGCAGGCGCCGCGTCCGGACGCTTCGCGGGCGGCGGCGCGGGAGGCCGCGTCATGACTGCCGAATCCGGAATGCCTGGACCTTCGCCAAGCCATGCCGGTGCCAGGCGGCCCACAGATGGCACAAGGATTGAGCGTTCCCCAAGGCACTCGACCCTGAGTTTAAGGCTTGGGTATAGCCTTCCAGAAAACGTACGAATATGCAGCTTGTTTTATGCGCTTTAGCGCACATTAAGCCATAATGGCCAACGGCGGCGCATGGAGCCGCGTCCGGTGTTTCTGCAGACGGTTAGGGATTGACGATGCCGAACGGTTCGAGCCTCAGCCTGAACGTCCTGCGTCCCGGAAAGGGCGACGAGGGACAGGCCATGGCGAACGGAGACATGGCGGACCAGCATGATGACGCAGGCATGCGCACGGACGAGGATGCGCCGCCGGCCCTGACGCCGCTGTCCGAGGACCGCGTTTCGGCCAACCGGCGGGAGCTGGAGCGCGACCTGCGGGAGGCGTTGGACGCCGGGCAGTTCCATCTGCATTGGCAGCCCATCGTCAACTGCCTGACCGGCGTGCTGCAGCGGTTCGAGGCGCTGGTCCGGTGGAACCGCCCGGGCTGCGGCAAGGTGTCGCCCGGCACCTTCGTGCCCATCGCGGAGGCGCTCGGCCTCTACAAGCAGCTCGACACCTGGGTGCTGCAAACCGCCTGCGCCGAGGCGCAGCGCTGGCCGCAGCCGTTCCGCGCCGCGGTCAACGTGTCGGCCTACTGGTTCGAGGGCGAGGACCTGTCGCATGTCGTGGAGTCCGCGCTGCACGACGCCGGCCTCAGCCCCAACCGGCTGGAGGTCGAGGTCACGGAGCGGGTGTTCATCGACAACGCCGGCAACGCCCAGCGGGAGCTGGCGCAACTGAAAGCCCTGGGCGTCGGCCTGTCGCTGGACGATTTCGGAACCGGCTACTCGTCGCTGAGCTACCTGCGCACGATCCCATTCGACAAGCTGAAGCTCGACCGCCTGTTCGTCGAGAACCTGGGCACCTGCCGACGCACGGAGGCGATTGCCCGCGCCGTGCTGCAACTGGGCGCCGGGCTGGACATGGCGGTCTGCGCCGAGGGCGTCGCGCACCAGACACAGCTTGAGATCCTGCAGGCGTATTGCTGCGACGAGGTCCAGGGCTACCTGATCGGGCGGCCCGGGCCGCTCACGCCCGAACGCTTCGCCCTGCACACGCGGCTGGACCGCAGCTCGCTGTTCATGGGGCCTGAACTGCTGGAGGCTGACGCCAGAAGCCTGGCGTGAGCCTCAACCGCTGAAAAAAGTGTAGGTCGCGCTGTAATCGACCCGCGTCTCGGCCCCTTCATGCGCCGAGTCGCAGCCGCCCGCGGGCGCGTCGCCGCCTACCGTGGCGCTGCGCACGATATAGGCCACAGCGGAGAACAGCCCCGTCCCGCTATGCGTCTTCGCCTTCAGAACGAGCCAGGGGATGGCGTCCGCCTGCGTCGCCCCGCTTGTCGCCAGCACCTCGCCGGTCACGGTGCTGCCGTCCTCGGCCTGCCAGCTCGGGCCGGCAAAGTGATGGCCGATCCTCTGCCCGGCGGCATCGGTCAAGGTGGCATCGGGAGCCTTGAGCCGCCAGGCGAAGGCGGTTCCGGTTTGCGCGCAGTCATAGACCTGCGCGCCCCGGCCGAGCAGCACGATCACCGCCGGATCCGCGGCCTGTGCCGGCAGGGTGCCGATGGCCGCAAAGAGGCCGAGCAGCACGGTCCACCGCATCAACCATCCTCCTGCATGGCACCGGCAATCCACGCCGCCCGCACCGACAAGGCGTCGTCCAGCAGGACCATGTCCGCCGCGAACCCCGGCGCGATCCGGCCGTGGTCCGCATCAAGCCGCAGGAACTGCGCCGGGTAGAGGCTCGCCATCCGCAGCGCCTCCGCGAGCGGCTGATGCAGGTGCTCGACGGCGAAGCGGACCGCCCGGTCCATGGTGAGGTCGGACCCCGCCAGCGTCCCGTCCGGTAGCGTCAGCCTTCCGTCGCGCCGGGTCACGGTCCGGCCGCCCAGCGTGAACGTGTCATCGCCCGACCCGGCGGGCGGCATCGCGTCGCTGACCAGGAACAGGCGCCCCGGCCCCTGCTTGGCCCGCAGCGCCACGCGCAGCGCCGCCGGGTGGACATGATGGCCGTCGGCGATCAGCCCGGCCCACAGCCCGCCGCTTTCCAGCGCCGCGCCGACCAGGCCGGGCGCGCGGTGCCCAAGCTGCGACATCGCGTTGAACAGGTGGGTGACGCCGCGTGCGCCCGCATCGGCCGCCGCCGCCGCCGCCTCGTAGGATGCGTCGCTATGCCCGAGGCTTACGATGACGCCGCCCTCCGTCAGCCGCCTGATCTGCGCAGGCGAGACTGCCTCCGCCGCCACCGTGAGCAGCACGGTGCGGAGGCCGGTGCCGAGCAGCGACTCGACGTCCGCATCCGCCATCGGGCGGATCAGGCCGGGGTCGTGTGCGCCCTTGCGCGCCGGCGCCAGGAACGGGCCTTCGAGGTGGATGCCGAGGACGCCCGGCACCCCCGCCGCGACCGCCGCGCGGACGGCCGCCACCGCCTCCGCCCGACGGTCCCCGCGGTCCGTGATGAAGGTGGGCAACAGGCCGGTCGTGCCATGCCGCGCATGTGCCCGGGCGATGGCGGCCACGCCCTCGGTGGTCCGCGTGTCGTTGAACAGCACCCCGCCGCCGCCGTTCACCTGGGCGTCGATGAAGCCGGGCGCCAGGATGCCGCCATGGAGGTCGTGCCGGGCACATCCGGCCGGCACGTCGGCCGCCGGGCGCACGTCGAGCACGCGGGCGCCGTCAACCAGGACCGCGTGGCTGTCGAGGACCTGCTCGCCGGTGAAGATGCGCGCGCCGCACAGCGCCTGGAGCGCCATCAGACCGTTTCCGTCACCTTGCGCAGGTGGGACGGCCGGTCGGGATCGTGCCCGCGCGCCCGGGACAGCCGCTCGGCGAAGGCATAAAAGGACAGCAGCATGGCAAGCGGATCGAGCGCCGGGTGCCCCGCCGCGGCGGCGCCCAGGTGATCGGGGTGGCCCAAGCCTTCCACTGAGACCTCGAACACCCGGCCGCCCAAGGCCCGCAGGCGGCCGATGCTGTCCGCCATCGCGCCCCGGGACGGGTCGGCCTGGCGGAACGCGATCACCGGGAAACCCTCCTCAAGAAGCTGCAGCGGCCCGTGCATCACCTCGGCGCCGGAGAATGCCTCGGCGTGCAGCACGCAGGTCTCCTTGAGCTTCAGCGCCGCTTCCGCCGCGATGGGCAAGGCGGGTCCCCGGCCCAGCACGTAGGCGGACTGCGCCGCTCCGAACACCGGCAGGGCCGCGTCCCAGCCGTGGCCGAGCGTCGCCGCCAGGGCGTCCGGCAGGCGCGCGACGGCCTCCCGCAGCGCCGGGTCGTCCCGCCACTCGGCGACCAGCCCGGCGAGAGCGGCGGCGGAGGCGATGCAGCTCTTGGTCGCGGCGACGCTGGTCTCCCGTCCGGCATGGAGGGGGATGACCGCATCCGCCGTCCGTGCGAGCGGCGAATCGTCCTGGTTGACCACCGCGATGGAGAACGCCCCGGCCTTCCGCGCCGCGGCCTGCAGGGCGACGATGTCCGGGCTTTGGCCGGACTGCGAAACGGACACCACCACGGCGCCGCGGAGCCGCAGGGGAGCGTTATACAGCGACGCGACCGACGGCCCGATGGAGGCCACGGGCACGCCCAGCAGGATCTCGGTGACATACTTGAAGTAGGCCGTCGCGTTGTCCGATGATCCCCGCGCGCAGGTGACGACCACGCCTGGGTCCAAGGACCGTAGCCGGGCACCGAGGGTCCGGAGCGTGCCCGCTTCCTGCGCGACGAGCCGCGCGACCGCTTCCGGCGTTTCGCGGATCTCCGCCGCCATGTGGGTTTCCGCTCCGTCCGGCATCGGTCCTGCCCCTCCTTGAGGTCCGTTGCGGGATCATAGGCGCTCGGCCCCCTCCGGCAAAGCGCGGGCGCGAAAGCCCGCGTCTGGCGCACGGCGCGGCGCCATGGCAGTCTCATGAAAACCGATCCCGTCGGCCCGCCC